>CANPZY010000014.1 GCA_947588945.1 uncultured Clostridia bacterium | reverse complement strand
ATTGAATCAGAACTTTCGTGTAATGTAAATGATACAGCATACAAATCTGAACTTCCTTTTACAAAACCAAAGTCTCCGCTTTCATCTATAAATATATTTAATCGTTTTATTATAATCACCTATGTTTCTTTATATTTTTTGAATTGATTTTTTTCTTTGGTTTGTTGATATATTTATACCATAAATTTTGATGTTTTACAACAATTATAATTAAAGAAAATGTAAGTTATTGTAAAAAGTATTATTATATTTTTTTCAATTTTTTATAAAGGGCTTGGGACTTAGTCCCATAAACCGAATTTTTCGACTAGGGAGGAAAAATTCATTGCTTGATAGAGTACCAGTGGGAGTACAAAAATTATTTCTAGCAGATTTTTTCCTGTTACTTTTTTCATTTTTCTTTACTTATTATTGCACCAATTTTATAATTTTCTTGTATAGTTTTCGAAAAATTTTTATCACTTTTTACTGCAACTAATCTAATCAATTTTTGTTTTTCTTTGTTTAATTTTAATTCAATTTCTTTTTCATTTTTGTTTGCATTTTTTGAAAATAATTCATAATATTCTACTTCAAATTCTTTGTTTAATCTTTTCATATAATCATCTAATTGTTTATCATTTATATTGACACTTGTTCTTATATATTTTTCTTCTCCATCTACTTCAATAGGAGCATAAACATCAAAAATTCCACTATTAAAAAATTTAGTTAATTGTTCAATATAACTTCTTCTGAAATTTATATTTTCAATTTTTAATTCGCCATTTTTGTCTTTTATTAGTACAACTGATTCGATAAATTTTGAAATAAATTCTTGCTTTTCTTCTTTAGATTTTTTGTCCCATTCTTCTTTAATAATTTCATTTAATTTATCATCTTTTATTAACTTTTCCCTTTCAATATCTCTATCAGCTAGTAACTGTTGTGGGATAAAAGATATACTATTTAAGTTCAATGTTTCATACTTTTTCTTTTCTAAAATATCTAGTTTTTCTTCTATCATTTTATAATCTTCAGAGAAGTCTTCCATTTCTATTATACCACTTAAATATGCTTTTTTTATTCTTTCTTTTTGTTTTTCTAGTGTTTCAATTTCTTTGTCATATTTTTCTGTGTTCGTTTCTTTTTTATCAGCTAGTATTGGAAAAAAATATTTTTTAACTGTCATATCGTATTCAACTAAATCTAGTATAAAACTTTCTAAACATTCTTCTACTAAATCTTCTCTATAATATAACTTGCAATGTTCACAAGTATAGTACATATACTTTTTCTTTATTCCTCCAGAGCCTTTACATTTCATTATTCTATTACACTTTGGACATTTTAGTTTTTGAAAGAATAAATAAATTCTATCTCTTGTATATGCTCTTTGATTTTTCTCCTTTTGATGTTGTGCTTCCTCCCACATAGCACGACTAATTATTGGCTCTACTACATTCATATATAAGACTTTTTCTTTATTATCTGTTTTTCCTTTTTCATAATCTCCCATATAAACTTTATTATCTATTATTTTCATAATAGTTGTATCTCGCCAATGTTTTGGATATAAAACTTTTTCTGTATTTAAGGTATTACTTATTTGCTGATAGCTTTTTCCCTCTAAATACATATTAAATATTCTAATAATAATATCTTTTGTTGTTTCATCTATTACAGTTTTCTTATTATTATCTTTCTTATATCCTAGTGGAACAATTCCGGGTAAATGTCCAGACTTAATTGCACCATTCAAGCCAAACTTTGTTCTTTCACTTACTATTTCTATTTCTAATTGAGAAAGAACTGTTAACATTCGTACGAAAAATCTTCCATTGGCAGTAGAAGTATTTACATCATCTCTATCACATACTAAATAAGTATTATATTTTTCTAACTGGCTGATAAGTTCTTCTAAATCACGAACTGAACGAGTAACTCTGTCTAGCTTATATGCTACTATATAATTAATTTTTCCTTTCTTCATATCTGCTAACATTTCTTGAAATGCTGGTCTATCTTCCATATTCTTTGCTGATATTCCTGCATCTTGATAAACTTTAAATACCTCATATTCTTTAAACTTGCATAGCTGTAATAGTTTTTCCTTTTGTTCTCCTAAGCTAAATCCTTCTCTTGCTTGATCTTCTGTGCTAACGCGAATATAAATTCCTGCAATTTTCTTTTCTTTATCCATTTTACAAATACCTCCTATTTACTAGTACAGAAAAATGCCAATCGTAAAGTCTATTTTAAAAATTTTTTCAAATTTTTTAGAGGATATTTGTTTTTTAAATTGCCTATATAAAAATAATCGTGTTCATTAAAGAATAGATATAGCTTATCATTTATAATTACTCTATGTGGTTCTACATAGGCTAAATTAGTATGTTTAATTATTCTTAAAGTTCCATTAATTATTTTAGGAGTAGTTTTACTAAAGGTACAAGCCCATTCAATTTTAGATAATAGTTCTTCACTTATTTTAATTTCTTTTTTGATTACAGTAATCATCTCACACCATCCTTTCGTTTAAAATAAAAGGCATCAAAAAAATCAACCTTTTACAGTTGATTTAATCGTTTTCGTCTGGTGCGACGATTTTACTTAATGGAGCGAATAACGGGAATCGAACCCGTACGACCAGGTCGGAAGCATGGCATTCTACCATTAAATTATATTCGCATATTATATAATATATATTTTATATGCATCTTAGGCATTATATATCATATAAATTTCTTAACATTATTATTCTATATTATCAATAAAACTTTGATCTATTGTATCTGCAGTCTCTTGAGTAATATAGTTTTCTTTTACCATAGCATTTATTACTTGTTTTTGTCTTTGTTTGCAAAACTCTTTATTAACAGTTGGAGCATATACGCTAGGTGCATTTGGAACACCTGCAAGCATTGTTGCTTCTGCTAATGTCATTTCAGATGGTTCTTTTTTCAAATAACCATTACAAGCTTCTTTTATCCCATAGTATCCGTTGCCAAAATAAATTGTATTTACATATAACTCCAAAATATCATTTTTATCTGTATATTTCTTTTCTAAATCAATTGCTGTAAAAACTTCTGCAACTTTTCTTTTTATTACATTCTTTTCATTTATATAGTATATATTTTTAGCTACTTGTTGAGTAATGCTACTTCCGCCTTCTCTTAATTCTTGATTTTTTAAATTGGATAATAATGCTCTCAATATACCAATAAAGTCAACTGGTCCATGAGAATAAAATCTTCTATCTTCTATTGCGACAACTGCATTTAGATAGTCTTTAGTTAAATCTTCTTTTTTTACAAATGTATAATCATTTCTTATTTCAGCAACTCTAGATTCTATAGGAACCATTTTTATTGTATCTTTATAATACTTATATCCAAATATAGTTACTCCAGCAACAGTTACTATTACAATTATTAAAATCAAAAAGAAAACTTTTTTTAATAATTTCATTTTTTCTCCATTTCAATAAATAGCTTATCTTCCTTCTCTTATATAATACTATAATTTTAAATTAATTTCAACTTTTATATATTTTTAATATTCTTCAATTTTTACATATACTTTTTCTATTTCTCCATATCTTTTTTCTATTAACAATTTAGATACTTGATTGTCATCTTTAAATACAAATTTATTCATTGCATCTAAAATGGATTTTGCAATATTGTCTATATCTGGTTTTCTAGTTGGACTAATATTTCCATCAAGCATTTCCTCTTTCTTTTTTTTGCTTGTATTTTTTGGAATTTTTATATATGCAATAATTTTAACTGATAATCTATTTGTCAACATCTCGAAATTTTTATATTTTATTTTAAAATATTCTTGTATAAGTGTTTCATAATATTTTGTTTTAGTTGGAGTATAAATAATATTGTTATATGTATTTACTCTTGGTCTTTCTTTTCCTATTATATCACCTATTACCTCAAATTCATATAGCATACAATTCTCCTTACATCCTTTATATTGTCTTTGTTATCAATTTATTATATTAATCTCATATTTTATTTAAGTTCTTTGTTAATTTTTATAAAATCTTTTAATGATTGAGTTCCAATCTTAAAGATTTTCTTAATGTTAATAGAATTTTTTCCACCTTGTCTTGGTTTAAAAGTAATTGGAATATATTTTACTTTTAATTTTTCTTTTTCAAATAAAACTGATATAAGTACATTTGATAAAAAATAATCCTTTGGTATGTATTTTAATTCTTTTTTAAGACTATCCGCTTTCATTAATCTAAATGGTGTATTTGCATCTGTTACAGTTACTCCGAAACATATTTTTATAACTAACTTTAAAATTTTAGTTACTATTTTTCTTGATAAGCCATCTTCTCTTGCATTTCGATTACCTATTACCATATCATATTCTTCTCTTTGCTCCCAGAAATTCCAGAATTCCTTTGATGTAGTTTGTCCATCCGAATCAGTTTGAAAAATATATTTTGCATTGTTTTCTATTGCATAGTTATAACCATATAATATGGTAGCTCCATGTCCACTATTTTCTTTAGTCTTTGCTATTAAATTCGGTCTATCTTTTGCACATTCTTTCATTATTTTAAAAGTATTATCTTTACTACCGTCATCTATTACTAATAATTTACTTGTATTTCCTACTTTTTCAACTATTTCATACCATTCCTCTATTACATTCTTTATATTTTCTTCTTCATTATATGCTGGAATTACAATATACAAATTACCCTCTCGATTATCTGTGTTTTTTTCTGTGTATGTAGTTTCATTTCTATCACTTTTCATTATCTTGATCCTTCCATTTTGTCTAAAAAATAATTAAAAATTTATAATTTTTTTCATTATAACAATATATAAATTTTTTTTCAATACACCAGTAAAAAAAGGTTATACACCAATAAAAAAAGGTTATATCCCCTTAAAAATACACCTCCAAATATTAGATTTTTGTCTAACATTTGGGGTGAATTTCAATGGTTTTGTATAACCTCTTCTTATTTATATTTTAATTATTCCTCCAATAGTTTTGTTAATAGGGCATTTTGTTAGTGGAACTATTTTATCTCCACCTGCTACTACTATTACATCACCTTTTTCAATATAGCCTTCATTTTTTAATCTTTCTATTCCGTCTTCTATTGTTTTATTGATGGTTTCTCTTGCTTCTATATATATTGGCGTTACTCCCCAAATTAAAGCTAATTGATTAAATGTTCTTCTATTATCTGTTATTGCAAGAATCGGACATCCTACTCCAACACCTGACAAGTATCTTGCTGAACTTCCTGTATGAGTATAACATACAATTGCTTCAACTTTCATATTCTTAGCTGCAGTTGCAGTTGCATAAGCAACATTTTGCTCTAATGATTTTAATGTACTTGTATCACTTTCTGAAAATCTCTTCCAATAGTCAATTTCTTGTTCTATTCTTCTTGCAATCTTATCCATAGTTTTTACACATTCTACTGGATAATCACCTAATGCACATTCGCCTGAAAGCATTATTGCACCTGTTCTATCATATATAGCATTTGCAACATCACTTGCTTCTGCTCTTGTTGGAAGTGGCTGGTGCGTCATTGATTCTAGCATTTGTGTTGCAGTTATACTTGGCTTACTTTGTGCATTACATAATTTAATAAATTTCTTTTGCATAATTGGTGGTTCTGTAAAATCTGTTTCTGTTGCTAAATCTCCACGTGCTACCATTTGTCCATCTGCATTTTTTATTATTTCATTAGCATTTTCTATACCTTCTATATTTTCGATTTTTGTTATAATTTGTATATCTTTTCCACCATTTTCATCTAGAACTTTTCTTACTTGTTCTATATCTTCTTTATTTCTTGTAAAAGACATTGCAACATAATCATATTCATGCTCACATGCTGTTTTTAAATCTTCTATATCTTTTTCTTTTAATGCTGGTAATTTAATTGCAGTTCCTGGGAAATTAACTGTCTTTCTACTTCCTAGTCCATTTCCATGTACAACAGTACAAACTACATCTTTACCTGCAATTTCATCAACTACTAATTCTATTGCCCCATCATCAACTAAAACTTTAGCTCCTACTTTTACATCTTTATATAATTCTTTATATGAAATTGATACTCTATCTTTATTTCCAACAATATCTTCATTTACAAATGTAAATTTTTGTCCATCTTCTAGCATTATTTTGTCGTTTCCAGTCTCTAAAACTCCAGTTCTAACTTCAGGACCTTGCATATCAAGTATCAATGATATAGGTAAATCCATTTCTCTTCTAAGTCTTATTATTTCTTCTGTTTTTTCTTTTTGATCTTCCCAGCTTCCATGTGAATAATTAATTCTTGTTGCATTTAATCCTGCTTCAAATAGCTCCTTTAATCTTTTTTCACTAGCTGGTCCTATTGTGCCTACTATTTTTGTTTTTCTTAAAACTTTATCCATATTAAATTAAAATCCTTTCTTTTATCATTTAGTTTTTCTTATATTTTTTATTATTTTTAAACAACATTTATTATTATAACATTATATTCTAGAGGTTGCAATATTTTTTTCTTTAATTCAGTATAAATTGCATTTAACTTTTCACTTGACATAACTTATTTTATTATTATGTTGAATTTTATTAAAAAATATGCTATTATATTTATAATTTCGTAATTAGTTCTTAATTACATAAATTTCTCAAGGCTCAATTTTGAATCTTAAATGTTATACAAAAATAATAAATAAGAAAGGAGGTAACAGGTCCCTTCCTAAGATTTCCTTTTCGACAATAAATGCTGATATAAAAGATTCTTAATGAGCCACATAGACCCTACAATTCTTATGTAGGGCCTTTTTCTTTTGATATTTTATTCATTTATCCATTGTATTAAATTTAAATCTGTAGCATTAATCAACATATTATTTTTTGGTATTACCCTAAATGTATAACCATAATCCCCACCAGATTTTAGTTCAATTTTTGCGCTAAATTTATAATTTTTCTCTTCTTTATTTTTTTCTAATTGCATTGATGTTATTTGAATATCATCTAGTACTCCATCTTTATTAATCTTTCCATAGTATACTTGTACATCAATATTTTCTATATTTATTAAATCGTTAGGTAATTCAATAAAACATTCTACATTAATATTATTTCCAGCGTCTACAGTTGTATCATTATAATTTTCTTTACTTTGGGTAATTTTTATATTTTTCCATTGTTTTGCTATTGTTTTTTTCCAATCTTCAAATTCCATAACATTACTTAATTCCTGATAATATTTTTTATAAATATTACATAATGGAATATAAAGATTTGATAAATAATCTTGTAACATTCTAGCTGTACTGTATTTTCCTGCAATTGATGAAATACAATTTTTCATAATTTTTAGCCATTCTTTAGAATATACTCCATTTTCTTTTTCATAGTACATTGGAATAATTTTACTTTCTAAAGTGTCATATAAACTCTTCGCATCCTCTTCATCTTGCTCTTCATAATTTTGATATTTTTCATTATTTCCAATTGTCCATCCATTTTTTTGGTTATATCCTTCAGCCCACCAACCATCAAGAACACTGAAATTTATTACACCATTTACACCAGCTTTTTGTCCGCTAGTTCCAGATGCTTCCATTGGTCTTCTAGGATTATTTAGCCATACATCCACTCCAGATACTAAATATCTTGACATTCCTATATTATAATTTTCTAGTATAAATACTTTTCCTTTAAATTGTGGTTTTAATGAAAGTTCATGTATATATTTAACTAATTCTTGTCCTTCTACATCATTTGGATGTGCCTTTCCAGCAAATATAATCTGAATTGGCATATTTCTTTCATTGCATATTTTTGTAATTCTTTCTAAATCTTTAAAAATCAATTTTGCTCTTTTATATGTTGCAAACCTTCTTGCAAACCCAATTGTTAAAACATTCTCATTAAGGTTTTCAATTATGCTATTTATTTCTTCATAAGAATAATTATATCTCCTTAATCTACTAGTCGTTGATTCTCTAACTATTGATAACAATTTTTTCTTTCTTGATTGATGAACTTTCCATAATTTTTCATCTGGAATTTTATATATATCTTTCCAAACATCATCATCTTGAATATTATCTTGCCAATAAGGTCTTAAATAAGAATTATATAATTCTTTCATAGTTGGTGCAAGCCAAGAACAAGTATGTACTCCATTTGTTACATAAGTAATTGGAGTTTCATTTGATGGAATATCTGGCCATACATCACTAAATAATTCTCTAGATACTGCACCATGCAATTTACTTACACCATTTTTCTTTCCTGCTATTTTTAATGCTAAAATTCCCATATTAAATGATGTTTTTTCACTATCTCCAGGTTTCATACCTAATTTCAAGAATTCTTCTTTTGTAATTCCCAGCTTATTCCAATATTTATCAAAATATTTTTCAACCAAACTTACAGGGAATATATCATTTCCTGCTGGAACTGGAGTATGTGTAGTAAATATAGTTCTTGATGTAACTATATCTTTGGCAATTTCAAATGATATTTCTTTTTCTTTTATTGTATCTTTTATTAATTCTAAAGTTAGAAATGCAGAATGTCCTTCATTCATGTGATATACAGATGGTTTAATTCCAAGCGTATTTAATAGATTTATTCCACCTATACCAAGAATGATTTCTTGCTTAATTCTCATTTCTTGATCTCCACCATATAACATTGACGTTATATTTCTAAATTCTGGATCATTATCTTCTACATCAGAATCAAGTAAATATAATGATATTCTTCCAACTTCTATCTTCCATACTTTTAAATAAATTTTTTTCGAAAGCATTTTTATTGAAATCAATACATCATTATCTTTTTTATCTTTTACTGGCTTTATTGGTAAATAATTTAAGTTTATATCTTTATATAATGTCTCTTGTTTTCCATCTCCATCTATTACTTGATGAAAATATCCCTTCTTATATAATAGTCCAATTCCAACCATTGGTACACCCATATCACTGGCAGATTTTAAATAATCTCCAGATAGTAGACCTAATCCTCCAGCATATATTGGTATAGTTTCATCAAGTCCAAATTCTGCTGAAAAATATGCTATTAAGTCATCTCCATTATTTGGATAATGCTTACTAAACCAAGTTGACTTAGTATTCATATAATCTTCATAATTTTTTACTGCTTTATTATATTTATTAATAAATTCCTCATTTTTTGCCATTTCTTCTAGTTTTTCTTGGGATACTAATTTTAAAAATTTTATAGGATTTTTTTCACATTTTTCCCATAAATCTATATCCATTTCCTTAAATAATTTTAGGAATTCCGTATTCCAAGACCACCATAAGTTATATGACATATCATATAATTTATCTATTTTGGCTGGTAATTGTGGTTTTACTGTTATTTTATTAAATATGTAAGACATATTTTTCCTCCCTTGTACTTTAAAACTTTTTCTATCGTTTTTCAATTAATATTATCCCTTAACAAAATGTTTTTGTCAATAAAAAATAAATTTTATTTTTCTTCTTCTGGTGGATTTAAAATTAAATCTATATCTTCATCTTTTAAAATCTCATCTGTTAAATAAATTTTTGCATCTTTACTTTGAGTTATTGCAGTCATGGCAATGTCTTTGTCAGATCTTAATTCTTTGCTTGCATACTTTATTATAAGCCATTTATTTTTAACAGCTTCTAGAACAACTTCTTTATCATTTCTTAAATCCTTACTTGAATAGTATAATATTTGTCCATCTTTTTTTACTGCTTCTAATATAAGTTCTCTATCTGCTAAAAGTTTTTCACTTGCATACGCTAATACCCATGGTGCATTATTTTTTACTGCTTCCATCATAAATTCTTTATCATCTGAATGTTTTTCTGATTCTTCTATTTTGTATTCTTTCTCATTTTCTTTATTGTCTTGTTTTTCTTCATTTTCATCCATATTGCACTTTAACCTTTCTCATCTGCTTTTTTTACATTAATTAAAAAAATTTCTCTTAATTTATATATTTTTATTTATTACCAGATTCAACTACAACTCTATATTCAACATCTGTGATATATGGAAACATTTCTTTTATTGCTTTATATGTTATCATTGATTTTTCTGGAACTGGATTTCTGCTTTTTTGTTCAACTAATTCTTGCATATAACAGTTTTCATCTACTTTATACACCATATATCTATTTCTAACATAATCAAATAATATCTTATATCCATCATCTAAATCTTTTGAAAATTTTTTAAAACTATAGTTTTCAATCATTTTATTTTACCTTCTCTTTCATTTAAATAAATTACTCTAATTTGAAATTTTTATTATTTAATCATTTCTTCAAATTCTTGTTCTGATATAATTTTTACTCCTAGGTTTTCTGCTTTAGTTAATTTACTTCCTGCATCTTCCCCAGCTAGAACATAAGTTGTTTTTTTAGATACACTACTTGATGTTTTTCCTCCAAAATTTTCAATTATTTCACTTGCTTCTTCTCTTGTATAATTTGTAAGTGAACCTGTTAAAACAAATGTCATACCATCAAATCTATTATCTTCACTTTCTTCTTTAAGTGATACTGTATTCACTCCTGCTTTTTTTAGTCTTTTAATTAAATCTAAAGTTTGTTCTTCTCTAAAAAAAGTATAAATGCTATCTGCAATTATTTCACCAATATCTGATTCTCCCGCAAGATTGGTCATTTCTGCATTCATTAAATTATCTAATGTTTTATATTTTTTTGCTAAATTTTTTGCTAATTTATTTCCTACATGTCTTATTCCAAAAGCAGATAATAAGTTTGCTAAATCTCTATTTTTGCTATCTTCTATTGCATCTATTAAATTTTGTGCAAACTTTTTTCCATTCTTTTTAAGTGATGCAACATCTTCTAATTTTAAATCATATATATCTGCTATATTTGAAATTAATTTTCTATCTACTAGTTGTTCTACTATTTTATATCCTAATCCTTCAATGTCCATTCCACTATCTGATGCAAAATGTACTATATTTCTTAAAGCTTTTGCAGGACACTCAATTCCTGTACATCTAACTGCTGATTCTCCTTCTTCTCTAACTGCTTGTGCACCACATACTGGGCAAACTTTTGGCATTTCAAAATCTTTTTCGCTTCCATCTCTTTTGTCTTTTAATACTTCTGCTACCTCTGGTATAACATCACCCTGTTTTTGTATTATAACTTTATCACCTATTTTTAAATCTTTTTCTTTTATAAAGTCTTCATTGTGAAGTGTTGTTTTCGATATTGTAGATCCTGCAACTTTTACTGGTTCTAAAATTGCCATTGGAGTTATAACTCCTGTTCTTCCAACTTGACAAATAATATCTTTTACAACTGTTTCTTTTCTTTCTGGTGGGTATTTGTATGCAACTGCCCATTTTGGCACTTTAAATGTGGAACCTAGTTTTTCTCTTAAAGATAAATCATCAACCTTTATAACTGCTCCATCTATACCAAATCCTAATTTTTCTCTATTTTCTCCTATTTCTGTAACTGCATCTATTGCTTCTTCTATTGTCTTACATAGTTTTCTAAATGGTACTACGTTAAATCCTAAACTAGCTAAATAATTTAATTCTTCATAATGTGAATTCCATGTTTTGTTTTCTGCTTTTTGTACATTAAATATATAAATATCTAGTGGTCTTTCCTTTGTGATCTTAGGATCTAGTTGTCTTAAAGAACCTGCTGCTGTATTTCTTGCATTTGCAAATAAAGGCTTACCCAGAACTTCTCTTTCTTCATTTAATTTATCAAACTCTTCTTTTGAAATAAAAACTTCTCCTCTTACAGTTATATTAAGAGGCTCTTTTAATTTATGTGGAATTGATTTTATTGTTTTTACATTTTCAGTAACATCTTCTCCAATTTGACCATCCCCACGAGTTGCACCTTGAACTAATATTCCATTCTCATATTTTAGTGCACAAGATAAACCATCTATTTTAGTTTCAACACAATAATAGGTGTCTCCTGTTTGTTTTATTCTTTTATCAAATTCATATAATTCATCATAAGAAAAAACATCTTGCAAACTTTGTAAAGGCACTTCGTGAACTACCTTTTCAAAATCATCTCTTGCTTTTCCACCTACTTTTTGAGTTGGCGAATCAACTGTAATAAGCTCTGGATTTTCTTTTTCCAAAGCTTTTAATCTATTCATCATCATATCATAATCATAGTCTGATAATGGTGAATTATCTTCATCATAATACAATTTTGAATAATAATTTATTTTTTCTTTTAATTCATCTATTTCTTCTTTAGCTGTTTTTTTCGCGCTTATATCTTTTTCTGTATCAATTAAATTATCAAATCCTATTTGACCTTTCATAAATCCTCCAAATAAGTTTGCTAAATTTTATAATTAAGACAATTTTAGTCTTTTAATAAATCTTTTCCACCTTTTAAATATTCATATCCAGAAAAGATTGTTGCAATAACACATATTACCATAAATACTGTCATAAAAATATTTATTATAAATTGAGGTATTGTCATATATATACCTGCTGAGTTTTCCATCATAGCAACTACACTATTTACTCTAAAAATAAACTTACCAAATCCAAATTTATCTAAGAAAGCTAAAATTACAGCTATCATTTGTGTTACTGTTTTTATTTTACCCCATTTATTTGCTGCTATTACATTTCCTTTCTTTTCTACCGCAATTAATCTATATCCTGATACTGCAAATTCTCTTGTAATTATTATTATAGGAATCCAAGCTGGTAGATTGCCCATTTCTACTAATATAAGCATTGCTGATATTACTAAAATCTTATCTGCAATTGGATCTAAGAATTTTCCAAATGTAGTTACTTGATTATTTTTTCTTGCTAAATATCCATCAAGCTTATCAGTTATTGAACCAATTATAAAAATTAAATTTATTATTAATGATGTTATTGGAATTCCTAAAATTTCTCCTTGGATATTTACTAGATACACTATTACCATTAGCGGTACTAACAAAATTCTCATTATTGTTAATTTGTTTGGGGTATTCATACAAAAATATTCCTTTCTTCTTTATTTATTAAATTATCATATCTTCATTTAACAAATTGTTTTCTATTTCATTGCTATCATCATTATTTACATCTTTATTTTCTTTTTCATTTTCCTCAACTACTTTTTGTAATTCGTCAATAAGTCTAGTTAATTCTTGCATATCTTCACCAAATAATTTCCAATCATTATTTTTGCTAGAATTCTTTACATTATCATTAGCTTTTATTATAGACTTTACTAAATCTTCTAAATCTTCACTATTTTCTACATCTATATTAACAGCAAATGTAGAGCTTAAATTTTCTAGTGCTTCTTCTAAGTTATCACCTATTGCTACTTTATTGCCTGATGCAACAACTACTCTTTTTAATGTTGGCTTTTGTACATCTTCATTTATGTATTGCTGAAAATATGTTTCTACATATAAAATTGTATTATTTACTGGAACTGCAATTAAATTTTTTGTAATTTTAGTTCCACTAACACTTAAACTTGCTATATCTGATGCAATAGTTTCATCTTGATTTATCTGAGTTTCAAGTTGTGTTGGAGATAATACATTACTATCTGCTAAAAACTCACATATTTTTAATTTATTTTGTCCATTTTCTGTTGTTCCTATCATGTATGATATAACATTCTGTTTTCCATAAGATGAGAAAGGAACTATTAATCCCACTTCTTCAATACCATTTTTGTCTTTAACCATTGTATAATATGAATTTATTTTCTCATTTTTATTATTATTTTGTATTGAAGCTGTTTCCCATATATCATTTGCTCTATATAAAGTTTCTGATTCTGCATTATGATATTTCTCAATGATTTTCGTTTGAATATCATATAAATATTTTGGGTATATAAAATGCTTACTTATATCTTGTGGAATTTCACTACTATTTAGGAATACATTTGGATACATTTTATTATATGCCATGATTATAGGGTCTGTCCTATCTGTTATATAAAATTTCATTTCTCCATCATAAGCATTAATTAAAATTTTAACAGAATTTCTAATGTAATTTATTTGTTTTTCATTTCCAATATCAACTTTTTGTGCAAAAGGATACTCATTTGTAGTTGTATATGCATCTAATACCCATATTTGATTTCCATTATCGTCTACTACTAAATATGGGTTTTCATCATACATTAAATATGGCATTATGATTTTTGCTCTATTTAATATATTTCTATTGGTAATAATTTTACTATCTCCTGTAATCGTTCCTGAAAATGCAAGATTCATATCCCCTTCTTTTATACCTAAAATAATTCTATCAATTATATTTAAATTTAAACCTGCATTTCCCGTATATGTATATTCTTTGTTTTCCATTTCTTCTGAATTTGGATAATCTAATTCTGTTTTTTTACTATTTATAACTATTGCATTATTTGTTTCTAAGCCAAAATATATTCTTGGTTCTTTTATATCAACTACATTTTCACTTGATTCTAAGTCTTTTTGAATATTAATTAAATTACCATATTCATCAGTTTTTCCAGCCATAGTTATAATACTTCCATAACCATGAGTATATTGATATGTTTTATTTGAATATGTTGCATTTTGATTAGATATTTCTCTTGGAGTTATATATACTAATCTTTGCTTTCCTTCTATATTATAAGATGCAATTTGTGTTTGTCTAAATGTATAATATCCTTTAACTGTTTGGGTTGCTGATAAATCTTGAAGTACATTGTTCTTACTTACTATTGCAATATTTTCTAATAAATTTTTATTTTGTTTTATTTCTGATTCAGTAAGTGTTCCACTATAATCTATATTTTGCGTAGATACTATATCTTGTGTAATGCCATAAGCTTGCTTCGTTTTTTCTATATTTGCTAGTATATATTCTTGGTTTCTTTCTAGTTTATTTGATCCTATAAATATTAATTGATAAAAAGCTAATATCAAAGATAATACTATTAAATAAATTGGAACTACCATAATATATCCTAGAACTCTTCTAGTACTTTTTTCTTTTAATCCTTTATATCCTTTAAATATTGAAAATACAGCAAAAATAGCTAATCCTACATATCCTACTACTTTTATGGTTTTATCTGCATTTCCAGCACCATAAATAGAATAGCCTGAGCCATCTCCAAGCTCAATATCCATGAATTTTTCATTGCCAATATTTAAAACCATGAATGCTATTATTATCAATCCAATTAAAACTGCTATTATTTTTACTCTTGAACCGATTTTTCCAATTAAATCACACTTTACAATAGATTCTCTAGATACACCATCAAAACTAATATTTAATACTATAAGTGCATAAGCTATCGCATAAACAAGAGTCGCTATCATAATAACTAAAAAATATACTAATATAAATTGGATTAGCGGTTTTATAAATACAAAAAAACTTATATCTAAATTAAAAATTGAATCTGTCATTCCAAATTGTGAACCACTAAAACATAATAATATTTTATTTAGTAGCATTTTAGAACTTAGTATACTTCCGATTAATGATACTATAAAGCAAACTGACTTATTAGGAAAGTTTGGCATTTCTTTTTTTTCATCATCAAAGAAAACTTTAAGCCCTTTTTTCAAAGTTCTATTTGTAAAATAAAACGCAAGATATAATATTATAAAATTAATAATGAATGTGATTGCCATATATATTATATCAGTTTTAAATACTGATAAATAATTTTCACCTATATCTTTTATCTCTAAGTAGTTACCTCTTGCATATATGTATCCTATTACTAAAACTATAAGTGTTATTATTATTACTACTCTAATTCTTAATTTTTTTGATTTTTTATTTTTTTCTGTAACTGAGGTTTTTTTATCCATAAAAATCATTCCTTAAAAGTTATTATTTAGGTTTTATGAAAGGTACCTATAAACCTTAAATGCTTAATACTCAATACTTAATTATTAATTCTTTATTATTTATTGTTTAACTTTTTTGATTTTTATTGCTCATTTTATTAAATAATAGCATTTATAAAATCTTTACTATTAAACGTTTCCATGTCATCTATTTGTTCTCCAACCCCAATAAATTTTACTGGTACTCTTTCTTCTTTTGCAAGTCTAATTATTATTCCTCCCTTTGCAGTTCCATCAAGCTTTGTAAGAACTAAACCTGTTATTCCTGTTGTTTCTTTAAAAGCTTTTAATTGTGATATTGCATTTTGTCCAGTTGAACCATCTATTACTAGTAATATTTCTTTTGATGAATCTGGAAGCTCTCTATCTATGATTTTTTTCATTTTTTCTAATTCATCCATTAAATTCTTTTTATTTTGTAATCTTCCAGCTGTATCACAAATTAATATATCTGCATTTTCTTCTTTTGCTCTTTTGCATGCATCAAAAATTACAGAAGATGGATCTTGATTTTCTTTTCCTTTTACTAACATACAATTTGCACGATTTGTCCACACTTCTAACTGCTCAACTGCTGCTGCTCTAAATGTATCACCTGCTGCTACAATAACTTTTTTTCCTTGATTATGATATTTATTTGCTATTTTTCCAATTGAAGTAGTTTTTCCTGATCCATTTACTCCAACCATTAAAATTACTGCTGGTTTTTTTTCAATATCTAAATTTTGATCTAAACCATCAAATATCTTGCAAATTTCTTCTCTCAAAATACTTTTTACATCTTCTGTCTCTGTAATATTTTGTTTTTTTATTTTTTCTCTAAGGCTTGATATTATTTCTTCAGTTGTATCAAATCCTACATCTGCCATTATTAATTTTTCTTCAAGCTCTTCAAGTAATTCTTCATCTACTTTTTTAAAACTAAAATTTATCTTTGTTTTACTTAGCCCTTGCCTAAGTTTATCAAAAAAACTCATAATTATATTATATGGCAATATAAAGCCATATTTCTCCTTTCAATATTTAGGTAAGGTTATTTTATCATATACATAAAAAAAAATCTATACTTATTTTATATCTTTTAATTATAATTATTTTCATAATTATTAAATTTTTTATATAAAAAAATTAAAACGATTTTGTAAACTAATAAACTTTTTATAAAAATTATAATTTAAATCTAGTAATTATTTATTTTTTATGTTAAAATAATTTTGTTATTTTATATGCCATTATAGCTCAGTTGGTAGAGCAACAGATTCGTAACCTGTAGGTCGTGAGTTCGATTCTCACTAATGGCTCCAAAAATATATTAATTTTGTATGATAGGAGAAACTAATAATGGAAACTGATTTTTATAAATTATTTAATCTAAGTTTAGCAAAACAAAAAGGAACTTTGACAGATGAAATGGTTAAAGAAAACTATTTAAATAAAAGAAAACAATATTTTCAAATGATAAAAAAGTGTGCTGATAATAAAGAACAACACTCTATTCCTGAATTAAAAGAACTATTAGATGATGATTATTTAAAACTTTTAGATGAAGCTTATGAAGCTATAAAAACAGAGAGCGATAGAAAAAAATATGATGAACTTATTGCTAATTCCGAAAAGGAATCTAAGAATCAATCTTCAAATGAACAACAAAATTCAAATAATAATTCAGTTAATACTGAAATCTCTTTTATTCCAATTTACAAAGGTAATTTTGGAAAACTTCCACCAAAAAATAATATGCATTCTACAAAAAAAAGTGAATCTAAAGAAGAACATAACTCAACAAAAGAATATAAAGATAATTTAGAAATTTAATTTTTTATTCTATCATATGCTTAATATTTTTTCCATAAAAATTATAAAAAACTATGTAGAATGTCTTAACATTCTACATAGTTTTTCAGTTTTCTAATAAGATTTCTGATTTTTAATACAAATAATTTAAAGGTTATTTACTCGACTTTTAAAACTTTAATTTTAGTAATATTTCCATTAACACTATACTGCCCTTCAAATCCAGCTGTTTTTCCTAAAACGCATTTTCCAATCGGTGAATTTATAGAAATTTTATTTTCATTAATTTTTCCATTTCCACCTGTTAAAATGAATGTATCTTCTTCGCCGTCTCCATCAGCATATTCCATATATACTCTAATCTTGGACCCTTCTTTGATAATACCTTCATCTTCATTAGGATCAGTTTCAATAAGTTCCGCTGTTTTAATTTGATGTTCTAATTCGTTGATTTCATAATTTAGAGCCCTTTCCTTAATTTCGGTTTGCTCAAATGCAAAATTATCATGCCATGCATCACCTTCATTCTCAGCCTCCTGACTCTTATACTGTCTTAATTTCCGAAGCTCTTTTTGTTTTAGTTCTAATTCTTTGCTTAGTTCTTCAAGCCCTGTTTTTGTAATTCTTAATATTTGTGTCATATCATCTCCTCCTTAAATTATATGTATTATATATATAAAAAGCACTATTGCTTTTTAGCTAAATAATTATTTATATACCAATTAGCAAATTGATCTTTTGCATCTCCCCAAAATGTTGCCTCTCTTTCATAGTCTATATCTCTTAATTCACTTAGAGTTTTTGTTTCTCCATCTGGTATATAAAATTTGTCATGCCATCTGCCTCTTGTTCCTCTTGCTTCGTATGCTATAGTTCCTGTACCTCCTCCAGAAAAAACAATTGCTTTTTTTCCTGGTTCACAAAAAGCAAAACAATGTTCTAATCTTGCTTTTCTATTTTTTTCATTTTTAAACAATTCCAAGAATTTTTCAACACCTATTTGTTTATCAAAATAATGATTATATGGACCAGGAAGTCCTCCTAATGCATCAATATATAATCCACTATCTGATTTCAATACTGGTAAATTTAATTTATTTGCTCCATATTCAGCACTAAATGCTGCTACGTCTATACAACTTTCTGCCTGAATTTCTAATATTTCAAAATCCGGATTTACAATTTCTAAATTAAATCCATATTTTTTTCCAAAGAATTCATTTGCTTCGTTTACCTTATTAGGATTTGTAGTTAAATAAACTAATTTTTCCATATTTTCCTCCATCTATAATATTATATATTTCTCTATATTTTCTATACTTTTCATCTCATTTATAAACAATTTGTTTACTTTATGTTTTTGACAAGCAATTCTAAAATGTAATTTATTATTTTGATCCCAAATAGGAACAATAGAAATATTGTGTTGGTTTAATATTTTAATAAATTCATCTTTAAATATAGTTTCAGTAAATAAAGTGTTTGAATAAGTATTAAGTGTTTTTATTTTAACATTATTTAATTCATTTTTCAAATAATTAATTTCTTTCTTTATCTTCTTGACATTATCCTTATAATTATTGCTATTTATTACTTTATTTGCATAATATGTTGATATACCAGAAAATTCATTTATTGTTACATTATCTTTATATAGTTCTTTTAATTTATTCTCGCATACTAAATATCCAATTCTTAAATTTGCCAGTCCATATGCTTTTGAAAAACTTTTTAATACTATCATATTTTTGCATATTCCAGTCTCTAATAAACTCTCTTGCCACGAAAACTCTATATTAGATTCATCTATCATAAAATATATATTTGGATATTTTTTTACTAATTTTTTTATTTCCTTATTTTCTAATAATAATCCTGTTGGATTGTTAGGATTACATATATATACCATTTTTGTATTTGTATCTATTGATTCTTCTATAAATTTAAGATTAATCTGATAATTTTCCAAAAATACTTTTCTTGTTTCCGCATTGAAAGAATTTGTTGCATATTCTGCTTGTTCAAATGATAAATATGGCATAACCAGATTTCCACCATCTTTCAAAAGTATTTTGCAAATATTTTGTATTAGCCCATTTGATCCAGCCCCAAGTATTATAGAATATTTTTCATCAAAAAATTTATATTTATTTTTTATGCTTGCAATTAATTTAAGATTCTCTTCCTCACTTGGATATTTATCTAACTTATATTTTTTTATATTTCTAAATGGATATTTTGACAAATATGTTCCAGATAACGTCATATCTATTTTATTTGATTTTATGTGAGCATAATCTTCTCTGTAATTTTTATATGAAATACAATATTTATCACTATTTTTGTAATGTAATTGACCATACATTTCTTTTTCCAACCTCACTAACATCTGTAATATGTTCATCAATTTCTTTTATAAATTTAAAACCTATTTTTAATAAAATCTGCTTTATTTCTTCTTTTCCCATCAAAATCATAGGTGATCTTTCTTCTATTTCATAAAGATACTCTTCTTTCTTTTTAGTTAAATCTGGTGTTATAATGTCATTCGTAAATATTGAAATAATTGCATATCCTTTTGGTTTCAATACTCTATATATTTCTTTAAATGATTGCTCATATTCATTGATACTTGTAGCATTATGAATAACTCCAATTGACATTGCTAAATCAAATTCATCATCTTTTTCCTCAATTTTACTCATTCTTCCGTATTTATATATTATATTTTTTTCTTCTTTACAATACTTAAACATTTCAATATTTTTATCTATGGCTAAAGTTTTAATATTTTTACTTGCTAAATATCTAGAATATCTTCCTCCACCACATCCAATATCAATTGCTTTTCTTACAATATTATTTTCTAAAATTTTTTCAATTTCATTTGTTATATATTTACTTGGTTTTTTCGTATAAAATAGCTTATTGGTATTGTCTTCTTTCCAGAAAGAATCTATAATTTTTGATTTTGCTATTATATATTTATGATTACATATTTTTGTTTTAATAACATTTAGATTTAATCTTTCCATTTCATCTTTACAGTATTGTGTATCTTCTGGTTTATTAGTAATTGTAAAGAAAGCTGGTCCAACAGATGATAACGCCAAAAATTGACAATGTTTTGTCTCATATAATTTTCTTATTTCTTTAGCAATATCATTCATTTTTGGAAATACGAAAGAACAATTTTCTATACTTCCCATATTAAATCTATAATCAAAAACAATATCTGCAAGAGATTCAATTTTGCCTTCTGTCATATCTGGAAGTACACTATGTAAAAATTTATATGCAATTTTATCTTTATATTCATCTCCTGTTTTCTTAAATTTCCATAAATTTTCTTCTTCTAATGTCATTAATAAATCTGCATCTTGTTCAACAAAATCATTCGGAATTCCTATTAGTATTTCTCCTTTATAATTCATCTTTGAAATTGTACAAGCCTTACCACTTATAATGATTATTCCTTCATCTGTTTGACCATTAGTTGCACCTCCACCTATGCATTGAACAATTTTTAAATCATCATTATTAGAGTCACTTACTTCTTCACCATGATTAGAAGCTAAATATTTTATTAAATCTTTTAATAGAATTGGATTTCCATATAGTTCGTTTATTGCGACTGCTACTGCTGAAATTGTTGAACTACTTGAACCAAAACCACAATGTTTTGGAATATCATTATCATCCACATCAATTTCTAATGAAGGATTTACATTGAGTGCATCACACATTAGTAAATATGCATGTTTTATTAATACTTTCCTTTTTGTTCTATCGGAAATTAATAATTTTCCACCTTCAAAATTTGTAACTTTTATTTTTACATTAATATATTTTTCAGCTGATATTACAACCTCTCCTGGTGTAAATACCATTGTATCATTATATGTAACTGCTGCTGGGTTAATTGCCATGGCATCTAATCTGCATGGATAATTCACTTCAATTTCTTCATATTTTAATATTTTTTCTTCATTATTTTTCTTATAATATTCATTGAATATGTGTCCAGCCTTTACAATTGGAAATCTTTCTACCATCTTTATTTCTCCTCAACTAAAAATACCCTATATGCCTTAGGTCTAAATATTTTTCTAATGTTCTTTATTCTTTGATAATATTTTTGTTTAAATGGATATGAATATTCTTTTATTATTTTTCCATCTGATTTGTCTATCATATTTCTCCAATGTTTTAAAGTCAAAAATCTATCATCTCCATGAAGTGTTTCATCATCATCAAACCATTTAGTTGGTATGACTATTATAACTTTTTTAGCAATTCTTAATTGTTGTTTAATTGTATCCATTATCATATCATCATCAAAATGCTCTAATACACCTACACTGTATGCTAAATCGAATTCCTTTTCTTGAAAATCAAGTTCAAACATAGATTTTTTTATATATTTAACTTTTCTTTCTCCAAAATATTCTCTTTCTAATTCTTCAGCTAGCTTTATAATATTTTCATTTACATCTATACCTGTTACATTAAATCCTTCACTTGCTAATTGTGAGCAAACTATACCAGTACCAGATCCAATTTCTAGTATTTTTCCATTATTACATTCTTTTTTTAGAATTTTAATTAATTTTTTCTTGTGTTTAATTTTAAATTCCATATATGATTTGTTTCCGCCACTTTTTTCTATTTGATTTTTATATACATCATACCAATCTTCTAATTCATTATTATATTTTATACTCATTATATTTACTATATAACTCCTTTAAATAATCTGAAACTTCTTCATTTTTTGTTATTACTTTTTTTGATATATTTTTGCAGTAATCACAAGCACTGCAATTATTTATGCATTTATCATTTATAAAAAATTCAATAAATCCATCTAATTTTTTATTATCAATATATATATGTCTAGGGTAAATTCTTGGTTGTCCTAATCCTCTAACCCTTTTTATTTCATTATATGCCTCTTTCCTTGTATTCACTTTCACTTTTTCTAATTTCTGTTCACCATTTTTATCAAGATATCCATGTCCTTGTATTAAATCAATTAAATTTCCACTGTATTTTCTATCTGCATATGCCTTTACTCTTTTTACTAATTCATCAGTTGGAAATCCTCTTTCAGTTATCTTAAAATGTTCTATTCCTATTTTCTCATAATATTTAATATCTTCTGGTCTAACCCAAGGCGATTTTATGTATTCTTCATTTTTATTGTTTTGTATCTCTTGACAGTAAAATAAACTCCAATCTTCATAATTTTCTTTTCCTAAAGTTTTATCTGATGCATGTGATAATGATGTAGTATGTGTAAAAATCATTGGACAATTTTTTAGGCAACTATTTGTAACTAATATTTCTATTTTAGCATGCTTTAAATTTTCTACCATATATTTTAATTTTTTAAAATCTCTATTTATCTTAACAAAATCTGCACATATAATGTCAGCTCCCATATCTTCCCAATATTTAGCCCTTTCAAATGAATCAACACAAGCAAATGTTGAAACTCTTATAGTAAAATAATCACCAAAATATTTTTTTACTAACTGTAAAATATATGGGTTTGTAACTGTTAATGCATTTACACCAATTTCTTTAAGATATGTTAAAAATTTCTTAAATTTTTCTTGCCATTCTGGATTTTGTTCATTATTTGCTAAACAGCTTCCATTTAGCAAATAATTAAATTTAATTCCACTTTCTCTTACTTTTTTTACATGTTTTTCAAATTTTATAGTTTCAATATCTTTTAATTCATCATCTGGTCTTCCTCCTCCGATAATATCATTTTTTAATTTTCCATAAATTTCATATATCGGATATTTTTTTACTTTTTCAACTAATTCATCTTCATAATTTGTTGCTAATGATATCTTCATAAACTTTATCTTTCCTCCTCTATTATTCTTTCTTTAATTTCTCTTATAACATCATGATATATTGTATCATCATTTTGTTTTTTAAAATAATATCTTCCTTTATCTTGATTATTCAATACAAATTATTTAATTTTATCTATTCCCATTGTTTCTTCAACCTTAACTATTTCTTCATATTCCTCTTCTGAAATATTTGTTTTTTCTCTTTGATTGTAATTTTTTCTAAATAAATCATAATCTCCATCTATAAAATAAATCTGATAATCTATTATTCCAGAATATTTATTTAAATATTGAATTCCTTCTATCGACCTATATCCAATTACAATATAGTCTTTTTCTTTTTTGACATTAGCAATTTTACTTATAAGCATATTCGAAAAATTTTCTCCATATTTTTTTTCGTTTTCTTCCATCCATTCTTTAAAACTACTATTATTAGTATTAAATTTTTTATATGCTTCTCTTATAATTGATCCTGTATCAATAATTTCAATAGGCGCACTTTCTGTTATTTGACTTGCTAAATAATTTTTCCCACAACCTCTATGTCCGCAAAAATAATGTATCATTTTTTCTCCTATAATTATAACAAAAGACAAGTGTCAACACTTGTCTTTTGTTATTGTATAATATATTCTATTGTATATTATGTTAACACATTTTATATTTTTTTGTCAATACTGATTAGCAACTATTTTTATATATTAATAAATTAACTACTTTTTTTATTTTAATTATTTTTTATATCTTTTGATAAAATCTTCTCTCACTTGCTTGAATTAGATTATAATTTATTTTCTTTCAATTCAATGCATATTTAAATTACTCAATATCTCTCTGTTCTTGTTTTAATTCTTCTTCTTTTAATTTCATATTTTCTTTTATAATATCTAATTTTTCAAATACCGGTTTTATATATTTAGGATTATATGCACTAGCATCACAATATTGAATATGTAATAGTTTTTTCATAATCTCAATATTATTCATATTAACATCTTGCATCTCTATAGTATTTGCGTGATTTTCAATCAAAAAGCAAATATTTCTTACTTCGTCTTCGTTATATCCTAATCTTTCTAAAATATTTTTTGCAATTTGCGCTCCTTTTTCTGGATGCTTTCTAAAGTGCCTTACATTTTCATCATCTTGGTAAGAATGTGGTTTGCCTATATCGTGTAACAATAAAGCTAACCTTATTTCTAAATCTGGTTTTGAATTTTTTAATGCTACTAATGTATGTTTCCATACATCATATAAATGCCAAGGATTTCTTTGCTCAAAACCATATTCATCTTCTAATTCAGGAATCACCTGAAAAACTTGCTTTTTATTTTCTTGCAAACTTCTTATCATTTCTTCACTATTTAGATTAAGAATGTCTTCTATATTTTTTCTATTCATTAGATACCTTCCTTATCTTTCTCAATTTGCTTTTGATACCTTTCCTCCTCTGAAAAAATACATCCACAATATTTTTGCATATAAAGACCTAACTCTTTAGCTTTCTTTTTTCCCTCCCAAAAACCTTTTCTAAAATCTCTATAAACAAAATCAATTCCATATTTTTTACTTAAACCTTCCATATAAGATTTTATAAAATCATGCTTTTGATAAATACTATATAGAAGAGTTGTTGAAACTGCATCATAGCCGTTTTCTTTTGCATACTCAAAAGTTTTTATAAATCTTACAGGATAACAGTAATTTGTACATCTTGCATTCAAATCTTTTACTGCTTCCTTACAAAATTCATCTAAGCCATAATTGTTATCAATTATGGCTTTTACATTTATACTTTCTGCATATTCTATTAAGCAATCTCGCCTTGCATTATATTCTGTAAATGGATGAATATTGGGATTAAACCAAAAAAGTGTAGGCTCTATTCCTTCTTTTCTTAATTTATCTATACAATATACACTACAAGGTGCGCAACAAGTATGTAATAATAATTTCATTTTATCTTGTATAATCAACTATACATAAATATTAATCTATTTAATTGATTAATTCCTTTCTTTTAAATATTTTAATTAATCCTCTTGAATATTACATTTCAATTCCTAAATGTTTATATGCTGCTGGAAGTGCGATTCTTCCTCTTGGTGTTCTTGCAACAAATCCTATTTGAATTAAATATGGTTCATAAACATCTTCTATTGTTGATACTTCTTCTCCAAGGGTAGTCGCTAATGCATCTACTCCAACTGGTCTTCCCTGATATTTATTTATCAATGTATCTAATAATCTTTTATCTATTGCATCTAGCCCTATTTCATCTATATCTAATTTATTTAATGAAATCCTTGCTATTTCTAATGTGATTTTTCCATCACCTAAAACTGATGCATAATCTCTTACCCTCTTTAAAAGTCTATTTGCAATCCTTGGAGTTCCTCTTGATCTTTTTGCAATTTCAACAGAAGCTTCTTCATCTATATCTATATTTAAAATATTCGCCGACCTTTTTATTATTGTTGTTAAATCCTCTGTATCATAAAGTTCTAATCTTTCTACAATTCCAAATCTATCTCTAAGTGGTGTAGTTAGTGAACCTGCTTTTGTCGTTGCTCCAATTAATGTAAACTTTGGAAGGTCTAAACGTATGGATTTTGCTGTTGGTCCTTTTCCTATTATAATATCTAATGTATAATCTTCTAAAGCTGGATATAATATTTCTTCTACATTTTTATTTAATCTATGTATTTCATCTATAAAAAGCACATCAAACTGTGAAAGATTTGTAAGTAATGCTGCTAAGTCTCCTGCTTTTTCTATTGCTGGTCCTGAGGTTATTTTTATATTTGATTCCATTTCATTTGATATGATATTTGCAAGAGTCGTTTTTCCAAGGCCAGGAGGGCCATATAATAACACGTGATCAAGAGGTTCCCCTCTTTTCTTGGCAGCTTCTATATATACTTTCATATTTTCCTTTACCTTAGTTTGTCCAATATATTCCCTCAATTTTTGTGGTCTTAATATATTTTCTTGTTTTTCTTCTGTAGTATTTTCTATATTTGGATTAATTAAGTTTCTATTTTCTTCCATAGATAAAACTTATCCCTTTCTAACGCATTTCAATAGTTTCATCATAATGTCTTTCTATTTTTAGTAATTTAGATTGACTTTTGATAAATCATTTTTTAATCTATCATTTATTTTTTTCATCAAAATTTTTTTCTCTTTCTTTATTCTGTTTTAACATTTCTCTATTATATTTTCTTATTTCCTTACTTCCAACCGCTAACATAACTGCAGTTAATAATATAAGTGATAATGCTTTCCATATTCCATCATTAATAAGTATCAGTGTAAATAAACCTATTGATGCACTTAAACAATATAAAATATAAACTGCTTGTTTTTGAGTATAACCCATTTTCATTATTCTATGGTGCAAATGTCCTCTATCTGCGTTAAATACAGCTTTTATTGATTTTCCTTTTATCAATCTTCTAATTATTGCAAATAGTGTATCAAATATTGGCAAACCTAATACTAAAACCGGTGCAATTAAAACTACCAAAGTTACTGTTTTTGCTACTCCTAATATTGCAATTACAGACAACGAAAATCCTAAGAATTGTGCTCCAACATCTCCTATAAATGTTTTTGCAGGATTTGCATTATATGGCAAAAATCCTAAAATTGATCCTGCTAATGCTGTAATCAAAACTATTGATATTACTGGTGAGTTATTTGTTGCAAATATCAGCAATAAGAATATACAAGATATCAAAGTTATTCCTGATGATAAACCATCTAAACCATCAATTAAATTAATTGCATTTGTAATTCCTATTATCCATCCTACTGTTAAAATAAAACTTATAGGTTCTGGTAACATTATTCCATT
This sequence comes from uncultured Clostridia bacterium, assembly GCA_947588945.1. Lineage (GTDB taxonomy): Bacteria > Bacillota > Clostridia > TANB77 > CAG-508 > CAG-793. The sequence goes on along the minus strand of CANPZY010000014.1, from coordinate 14,740 downwards.
TATCTCGTCAATTCTTATTCCAAAGCTGAATATTAATATAGCTGCAACAATTTGAGCAATTAATTTTTGAATTGGTTTTAAACTTTTTATATCATCTATTAATGCAAATATTCCTAAAAATATAATTCCTATCAAAAAGCCAATTAATTTTAATTTATAATTTTCAGTGTCATTTAAATCTAATTTTCCCTCTATCGACATACTTATAACTAAATAGATTGCAGATACCAAAAATCCAGTTATTACTGCTAGTCCGCCAATTCTTGGCACTGGCTTTTTATTTACTCTTCTGTCACTAGGATAATCTATTGCACCAACTTTTTTTGCTAATTTAATTGTATAAGGTGTTACTACAAAAGCTGTTATTGTTGCTAATAAAAATGCTATTGCAATATCTCCCCACATAGACTTGCCTCCTTCATTTTATTATAATTCATTCATTTCTTTCTTTTCATTATACTCATTTACTAGATATAATGGTCTATTTTTAGTTTCATTAAATATTCTTCCTAAGTATTCTCCGACAATGCCAAATAAAAGTATTTGGATTCCTGAAAAGAATAATATCAACAAAATTATCGCTTGATAAGCTTGAATTATAATACCTGTAATACAACATTTTGCAATAACATATATGAAATATACAAATAATGCAATGAATGTTGGTATTGCTATATAAGTAGAAATTCTTAGTGGTGATGTAGTAAAAGATGTTATTCCATCTATTGCAAGATTAACTAATTTCATATAGTTCCACTTTGTTCTTCCTGCAACTCTTGGATCCCTGTCATATAATATAGCCTTCTTTTTATATCCAATCCAGCTAAACATACTCTTTGAACATCTTTGTGATTCTCTTAATTTTTTTAATGCGTTTACACATCTTCTATCTAAAAGTCTAAAATCGCCTGTATCTTTTTGTATTTCAACATTTGTTAATGTTTGCAATATTCTATAATAAAGCTTTGATGTAAATTTCTTTAGAAAAGTTTCTCCCTTTCTTGACTTTCTCTGTGCATATACATCATCATATCCTTCTTCCCAATATTTTAACATTTCTGGAATAAGCTCAGGTGGGTCCTGAAGGTCCGCATCCATTAATATCACGCAATCTCCTGTTGCATAATCTAGACCTGCTATCATCGCTATCTCTTTACCAAAATTTCTTGAAAAATCTACATAAGAAATCCTTTTATCTTCTTTTCTATATTGTTTTATTAATTCTAAAGTTTTGTCTTTAGAACCATCATTCACAAAAAGAATTTCAAATTCATATTGTTTAATTTCTTTCATCAAATTTTCTAATCTTTCGTATAAAAATGGTAGTGATTCTTGTTCATTATAAGCTGGTATAATTATGGTTACTTTTTTCACTTTAGTAATACTCCTTTCCACAGTATATTTTTATATACTATCATCTTTTTATAACATTATTTATTTTTTTTAATATGTCTCCTAATTTTATTTTATTTAATTCTATTGAAGCAATTGGAATAAGCACTATTATATATGGTATTATATATCTCGATTTTGCTTCCCACAATATATGAAATAAAAATCCTCCTATAAATATTGTTAATAGCAATAAAACTTCATTTGATAAATTTTTTCTTTTTTGCAATAAAGCTACAAATGTACATCCAAAAATTATAAATATTAATGCTTTTTGATATAGCCTAATAATGACTGTTTCAGTTTTATTTTCTAACCCTTCATCTTTATCATAAACTTTATTATAAAATGTAGAAGCATAAGTATTTTCTGCCCACATTGAGCATATTTTCTTTGTATAGAATTTTACAGCTTCTTTAGGATTATGCAAAAAATAACCCACTCTCTCTTTTATTCCATCTTTAAATTCTTGAGTTGAATGTTCATAATCAGTAAATGATGATTTAGCATAATCATACCTATACCATCCAGGACCAAGTGCTGATTCACTCATTCCCATATATAAATATCCAGTTAATTGAAATGGCTTATTGTTACTTAAATTAAGCTTTTTACAATAATAATTTTCTATTATTTTTGTTGGTACAAATACTATAACTGTAAAGCATAAAATTACTACTATTCTCTTTATTATATCCTTTATTTTAACCTTTTTTTCTATCTCAGAATAACTTTTCTTATCTATCAAATCTAAGAATAAATATATTAATATAGCTAATATAAATATCAAAAAGTTCATTCTAAGCATATAAGCAAATCCACAACATAAAGCCGAAAGTAAAGCAAAATACCATCGCTTACTAGAGCCGTATTTTATTATAAAATATACGCCTAACATTGCAAATCCTAGTCCAGATATATCTCCATAGACAAATGTTATAAGATATATTAAACTAACAAATGTCACTGTCAGTATGGTTGCCAGATATTTATTAATATTATATTTTTTAGCAAACTCTTCACATATAAAAACAATTGAAAATAGTGTTAAAAAGTTTCCTAATACATTAAATATCTCAACTAAAACAAATTTATCTGTATTAAATATTCTAAATAATATTTGCCATACAAATGCAAGAGTTAATTGTTGCTTATATCTTTCAGCATAGTCTCTATTTGTTGACACTCCATCAAACATTTTCCCGTTATTAATTTCTTGTTCTATTGTACCATTTTTCATTGTAATTGCAAAAATATATGTAGTTGATTGATCTGCTTGAGGTTTTATTTCTTGTTTTCCACATATAAATACAACTTGTACAACTAAATATATTAAAAGAAGTATTACAAATAAAATTTGTTGGATTCCTATTTTTATTTGCTTCTTTTCTAATAAACCACAAACTAAATATATTGCTAATGAAATTAATGCTGTCGCTAATAATGATATAAAACTATTAACTCCTACAGAAATAAATTCATCTCTAGAAATTTTTGCAGTAAATATAATATTCATTAAAAGGACTATAAATACTGTCATTAATCCAATTATTAATATAATCTTTTTTAAAACCTTAAGCATTTTTCTTCCTCTTCTTTATATCTTTAAAAAGATAATTAAATTTATTTTTATTTATTTTTAGTTCTATTGCAGCAATTGGAATAAGTGGCACTATGTATGGAATTATATATCTCGATTTTGCTTCCCACAATATATGAAATAAAAATCCACCAATAAATATCATTAATAATAATAAAACTTCATTTGATAAATTTTTTCTATTTTGTATTATAGCAATAACACTACATCCAAAAATTAACAAAATTAATGCCTTTTGGTAAAATAAAACTAAATAATTTTCAATTCTATATGCTTCATTATATTCTACATAATTTTTTTCCAAATCATAATTTACATTTTCTAATGTTACATTAATTTGTAAACTACTATATGTATTTTCTGTCCACATTGAGCATATTTTCTTAAAATAAAAATCCAATGCATACTTAGGATTATGAATAAATGTACTCAATCTTTCCTTTATTCCATCTCTATATTGTTCTTTTGCCTTTTCATAATCTGTAAATGAATACTGTGCATATTCTCCATTATACCATCCGAGGTGAATATTTTGCTTCACTCATTCCCATATAAAAATAGCCTGTTAGTATAAATGATTTATTTTTGTCTAATCCCATTTTATTGCAGTAATATGTCTTTATTATATTTGATGGTACAAGCACTATTCCTAAAAACACTATCATAACTATTATTTTTGTTATAATCTTATTAATATTTTCTTTATTTCTTTTATATATTCCTACTTTTTCTTCATTATTTGTTTCTTTAGAGATTTGTCCCTTTTTATAATTGTTTTTGTCTATCAAATCTAAGAACATATAAATTAATATTGCTACTACAAATATTACATAATTCATTCTAAGTAAATATGCTATGGACATTGATAAACTGGATAGTAATGCAAATTTTATTTTCCTTTCAGATACATATTTCATTATAAAATATACACCTATCATTGAAAATCCTAGTCCTGGTGTATCACCATAAACAAATGTTACTAAATAAATTAAGCTTAAAAATGTAAAAAACATTAAAAATCCTAAATATAGATTTACTTTATATTTTTTAGATAATTCTTTGCATATAAGCATTATTGATGATAGTATTAATATATTTCCTAACAAATTAAAATATCTAATAATTATATAATTTGTATTATTAAACATTTTAAATAATATTTTCCAAACAAATGCAAGTGTTAGCTGTTGTTGGTACCTTTCAAAATATGGTCCATTTTCAGCTTCATCTACAATAGCATTTTCTTCTGAGGCGATATCGTCTAATTTATCTTCATTCATTGCTATCGCAAGTCTATAAACAGTTAATTGATCATATACAGGAGATCTATTATCTTTTACATTTATATAAAAAATATTTACACCAATGTACACAATAATAAGTAGTCCATAAAAAATATACTTTCCCTTTACAAGCTTTTTATCTAAAAATTTTCCAAATAAATATACAGCTATTGCTACTAATACAGAAGAAAATATAAAGGCAATACTATTTGGTTTTACTTTTACCCATTCATTTATTCCCATATCTCCTGTCACAAATATATTTAATATAAATACTATTAATAATGATACTATTCCTACTATAAATATAATTTTCTTTATAAGTTCTTTCATTTGTTATCCCTTTTTACTTCTTAAATTTTTATATCATTTTTATTTTATATTAATTGTTTTATCAATTATATACTCTGGTCTATGTCTTACTTCATCATAAATTCTTGCAATATACTCGCCTATCATATAAAGAGAAATTAATATAACTCCTCCTAGAAAAGTAGTTACACACATTATTGAAGTCCAACCAGGAATTAAGTTATTCCATTTTAATGCAAATGATAATATTGAATAAATAAGTATAAGTATTGATACAATTACTGAAAAGATTCCAAGTCCTCCAACTAGTTTAAGTGGTTTTGTTGAAAAACTCATTATTCCATCTGATGCTAGCTTCATCATTTTCTTAAATGGATATTTTGTTTTACCGGCTAATCTTTCTTTTCTTTCATATTCATAAGCATATTGTTTAAATCCTACCCAGCTAAATAGTCCTCTTAAAAATTTATTATGTTCTGGAAGTGTATTAATAACGTCAACAACTTTTCTATCAACCAATCTAAAATCACCAGTATTTTTTGGAATTTCTATATCACTTAGTTTATTGATTGTTGCATAAAAAGCTTTTGCTGTAAATAGCTTAAAAGCTGATTCCCCTTCTCTTGATTTTCTTTTTCCATAAATTACTTCAAAGCCCTCTTCCCATTTTGTTAACATATCTGGAATAAGTTCAGGAGGATCTTGAAGGTCTGCATCCATTATGATAATTGCATCTCCTGTTACAAATTTTAATCCAGCCGTTACTGCTGCTTGATGTCCAAAGTTTCTAGAAAATGATATAACCTTAACGTTTTTATCTTCTTTAGCGATTTTTTCTAATATTTCTAATGTTCTATCTTGTGAACCATCATTTATAAAAATGATTTCGTATTCATAGTTTTCTTTAAGCCCCTCTACTACTTTAGATACCCTCTTATAACAATCTTCTGCTACTTCTTCTTCATAATACATTGGTATAACAAGTGATAATTTTTTCATTTTATTTGCCTTTCTATTTTAATATTTTTTAACTATTTGATTTTTCCTTTTTAACCACATTTTTATCATCTTTTTTATTTTTTAATTTTAACTTTATTAACTCTGTATTCATTGATGCAATTGGTATTAACACTACAATATATGGTATTATATATCTTGATTTGGTTTCCCATAATATATGAAATAGAAATCCACCTATAAAAATTACTAATAAAAGAACAACTTCATTAGATAAATTCTTTCTATTTTTAATAAGAAATATTGCACTACTTATAAATATTAATAATACTACACCTTTTTGAATTATTTTTATTATATCTTCATTATTTAGCACTTGTTCATCTTTACCCATATCTTTTTCTAAAGTTTCATCAGAAAAATTAAAGGTTTGATTATGCCAAATTGCAGAATATGAATTTTCTGCCCAAGTTGACACTATTTTCCTTGAATAAAAATCTAAAAATTCTCTTGGATTTTCTTTAAAATATTTTAATCTGTTTAGAATTAATTGTTTATAAATTTCAATCTTTTCTTCTTCACCGAAATCATTAATTTTATACATATCGTCATCATACCAGCCTGCTCCTCTCTCACTATCAGACATTCCCATAGCAAGATATCCTATAACAGGAAATTTAGTTCCTGTATCTATGTTATATTTACTTATCATAATGTTTTTAACTAAACTATTTGGAGTAAATACAATTATTAAAAACAATAATATAAATCCTACTTTGTTAAAAATCTTTAATAAACCTTTTTTTAAGTCATTTTTTAGGTTATATTTTTGTTTTAATATATCAAGTAATAAATAGACTAAAATTGCAATTATAATTATTAAATTATTCATTCTAAACATATAGCCAAAACACATTAATATTGCCGAAAAGATTAAATATTTTCTTTTATTTTCTAATGAATATCGCATTATAAAATATATACTAAACAATGCAAATGATAATCCTATTTCATCACCATATATAAATGTTGATAGCATTGGAATTGCAATAAATCCACAAAACAATAATATTGCAAGTGGATTATTAGATGATTTTTTATTTTCACCTTTATTTTTGCCTAAATAATCTGTTATTAAATATATAGCAAATAAACTCAATGTATTTGCTAAAGCATTTACTAATTTGACTATTATTATACTATTAATTCTAATAATATTAAACAGTAAATTAAACATAAATGCTAAAGTAAGTTGTTGTGGATATACTCCAAAATAATCAGGAGCACTTATTTCCCTCATATTAGTATCATAAAGCTCACTTGCTCCACCATACACATATCTTTGATCTGCGACTGGTGATGAATTTCTATAAATCATCCATATTATTTGTATAATATAAAATGCTATAAGTACCAATATTAGTATTCTCTTCTTTAATTTCTTATTGTCAATTTTTTGAATACTGATACTTAAGTAATACATAAATATAGCTATTATTATTGATACAATTAATTTTAATATACTATTAGTTGTTATACTTATTTTTTCATTTATATTATTTGAAATACTTGCTGTAAAAAACAAATTACTAAATATAACCGCAAATATAATTGTGATTCCAATATAAAAAATAATCTTTTTTAATAAATTTCCAATTTTCATTTTTTACTCCAATAATTTTCTTTAGTATATTTTACTCTAAGAAAATCATATTAAATTAAACTATATGTTTTATTAATTTAATTACGCCTATCTTTTGTAAAAATCTAATAAATACTCTATATGGACCAAATTTCCACATTGTATCTTTAAACAATTCTCTTCTATAATTTACAATCTTATATCCCATCTTTTCACAATATTGCATACATTCCCAAGTATATTTTGCTTCCATCTCTAAGAACGTCTTTGAAATTAACTCCTTGCATAAATCTTCTTGCATTTTTAATGCTTTACCATTTTCTATTTTTTGCTTATTAGGATTTTTCTTTACTTCTTCAAAAATTCTAGTCATATTTTTCGTCATTTCATCTAAAGTAAATCCATTTAGAATTTTCTTTCTAGAATTTTCTTTATATTTATTTAAATCTTTAATAATCTTATTTATCGCTAATACATATTCATCTATTTCTTCTTGTTCATAATTAAAGTTTAAAATTTCACTTTCATCTTGTTTGCAAGGAACAACTATTCCTACATCTTCATTAATTAACTCTTTCTGTCCACCCACATCACTTGATATAACAGGTACTCCCATTGCAAGTGATTCATAAGATGTTAGTGCTAAACCTTCTTTTATTGAGCAATTAATTGTCATATCACTAATTTTATAAATTTCTTGAGTATTTTCATTATTTCCTAAAAACATTATGCAATCATTTATTCTTAATTTTTTAGCTTTAGATTTCATCTTATTTAATAAGTTTCCATCGCCAACTATTAAAAACATAAAATCATTTCTCTGTTCTTTTAATTTTTTTATAATTTGCAATAACAATAAAGGTCTTTTCTGTTCAGTAATTCTGCATATATAACTTATTATATATTTATTTTCAGGAATCTTATATTTTTCTATTAACTCATTTTTATCATATTTTTCAGAATCAAACTCTTTTTCATCAACACCTATATAAACTGTTTGTATCTCATCAGGATTTCTTTTAAAATAATCTATTAAAATTTTTCTACTATTTTCGTTACAAGTCAATGTCTTATCTATTACAGATGATACACCACTTGAATCTCTTGAATATCCACCGTTTCTATTGTACCACTCTTCCATATGAACATAATCTATTATAGGTAAATCGTTATGTTTTGCTTTAATTAATGGTAAAAATGCATACCCAATCTCACTGTTACTATTAAATACAATGTCAATATTATTTTTATCAATGATGTAATCTATAAATGCAAACCAATATTTTTGATCTAAGAATGATGTTAAATCATACACTGTACAATAATTTTCAAAGGTTTGTCTATATGTATTTATAGTTGGTTCTGTTAAAATCATTGTAACATCAAATTTATTTTTATCTAATCTTTTTACTAAATCAAGATTAAATTTATCTGCTCCACCTGTAATCATCCATGGAACTATCATTAATATTTTCGTTTTATCTTTATCATTTTCATTTTTTAATTTTGGTATTGTTTCGGCTTCTTCAACAATTTGCTCCCAATCATAATCAAACTTTGGATACTGAATTGCTTCTACTTTTTTAGTTATACCTTTTTCTGTTTCCTTAACTATCTTTAATGCTCTTTTTTTATTTTTCCTTGCTTTTGCAAGCTCTCCAGAATTTCCCTTCCTTCTATACCAAGTTTGATAATAACTTATTTTAACAGGAAACTTTCCTTTTGCTATAAGTTTTAGCCAAAAATTCCAATCCTCATATACTGCTTTTTCTTTAAGTCCCATTCCGCCTACTTCTAAATAAGCTTCTTTTCTTATTAATGATGCAGTAATTAAATCATTTCTTTTCTTCATTTTATCAGAGTCAAAATATTTATTCCAAGTATATTCTAAAGCATCAAATCCAATAGAATCAGAGTATGCCCATGCTGCATCTTTATTAGTTTCTAATGCCCAGAAAAAACATTCTAAACTAGTAGGCTCTAACAAATCATCAGAATCTAAAATACATACATATTTAGATCTTTCATCCATTTTGCTTACACCAAAATCTCTTGTAGCAGATAATCCTTCATTTTCTTTATGAAATACTTTTATTCTATCATCTAATTTACTTACTTCTTCTAACTTTTTCAAACTCTCTTCATCAGTTGAACCATCATCTAATATTAAAATTTCGTAATCTGTAAAAGTTTGATTTAGTACAGATGTAACTGATTGCTCAATATAATCTTTATCATTATGAAAAGGCATTATTATTGAGATTAAAGGTTCATAGTTTTCTGTTTTTTTATATATTTTTTTTATCTTACCTGGTTCTTTTGAAAAATCAAAATCCATTAGTAATCCTCCCTAAGTATTATTTTTCTATTATTCTATTACGTCAATTTAAACCAAAATGTAAAGATATTTATATAAGATTTCTTTTGCTCTTATCAAAATTATAATTCCTCTGCAAATCTTTTTTGTAATTTATTAAATATCATATATCCTATCACTATTACTACTAGCCCAATCCCAATAATTCCGAATATTTCTTGTAAATTAGGCATCTGCTGATTATAAAAAATATCTCTATATCCTTCTATGATATATGTCATTGGATTAAGTTTTAATATCCATCTAAATTGTTCTGGTATTGTTTCTAATGAATAAACAATTGGTGTTCCATAGAACAATAACTGTAAAAATACTCCTATGAAATGTTGTAAATCTCTAAAATATACAGTTATACTTGATACAATAAACGATATACCTATTAGCAAAACATATTGTGCAAGCAATAATAATGGATAAAATAAAATATATGCACTAATTCCAACTCCTGTTGCTACAACAAATCCTATTATTATCAAAGTAGATATCATAAATGTTATTGCTTCACTTGTAACTATAGATATTGGCAAAATTTCTCGTGGAAAATATACTTTTTTTAATATATTTCCATTTTCAATCATTACGAAAGAGCTTCTATTTATTACTGTTGAAAAGAATGTCCATGGAATTAAACCACATACCATAAATACTGTATAGTTTTCCATTTTGTTTCTCATAATTAATGGGAAAACAATTGCATATACACATATTTGAAGTAATGGATTAATAAATGACCATATTACTCCTAAAAAAGAGTTTTTATATTTTCCACCTACATCTTTTTTTATGCTTGTTTTTAATAGTTCTCTATATTGATATAATCTTTTAAAAATACTCATCTTTCTTTCCTTTTATAATGAATTAATTTTTCATCACTTATTTATTTTTTTACATTTCACTCTTATCTTTATTGTTTGTAAATTTATGTTGCTTATTTCATATATTCATCTTAACTTTATATTTCATATATTTACCTTAACTTTATGTTGTCTGTTTTATATATTCATCTATAACTTCATCCGTTTTTCCATCCATTCGAATTACGCCATTATCAAGCCATACTGCCCTATCACATAATTCTCTAGCAGAACTTAAATTATGAGTTACAAAAACCATTGTCTTTCCTTGATTTTTTAGTTCCTTCATTTTATTTAAACATTTTTCTTGAAAATGTTGATCACCAACAGATAAGATTTCGTCAACTAGTAAAATATCTGCGTCAACATTAATTGCTACTGCAAAAGCTAGTCTCATATACATTCCAGAAGAATACGTTCTAATCGGATTATCTATATATGAACCTAATTCTGAAAAATCAATAATGCTTTCAAGTCTTTTATCAATTTCTTTTTTAGTCAATCCAAATATTGATGCATTAAAATAAATATTTTCTCTTCCTGAAAAATCTGGATGAAATCCTGCTCCTAATTCTAAAAGTGATGTTAGTTTTCCATTAGTAGTAACCCTTCCTTTATTAGGATAAATTATTTTTGTCATTAATTTTAATAAAGTTGATTTTCCGCTTCCATTAACTCCTATTAAAGCTACTGCTTCACCATTTTTTACAGTAAGACTTATGTCTTTTAATACCTCTCTTTTTTCTTTTCTATTTCTTTTCCAGAATAATACTTTTTCTTTTATACTATTAGCCTTATCAAGATACACATTAAATGTTTTATAAACATTTTCGACTATTATTCTATCTTCTTCATTTTGCATTTTACTATAATTCCTTTCTAAAGCAAAAATTTACTTTAGCATTATTTTTTAGTCCTTATAAAATAACCTAATATCCTTCATCCATAAAATCATTTTTAATATGATTCTTTTTAAACTTCCTTTTAGTAGCTATACTTCCAGGTATCCATAAAATAATAATCATAATTTTATTAAATAACCCATGTACATTACTAATTGCTTTATCTCTTGCTGATAAATTTGCAAATAATATATAATGCTTATAAATATACATTTTTTTACTAAAAGGGACTCCTTTTAAATTAACTTGTAACAATTCCCTAAAATATTCATAATATCCAAGTGGAGCTGTTTCAAATACTCTTTTTATATTTTTAGTATAACCATCATTTTTATAATCCCCTATGATTATTGCCTCATTTATGCAAATAATATCATAATCTTGATCAATTTTATTATACATTCTTGCTTCTGTTACAAATTTCTCATCTGCTTCTAGTATGTGCTTGTACTTTTTTCTAATCTCTGTTTTAAAAACTAGTATTTTCTCTCCTGTCATTTTTTCTCTAAAATACAAACTAAACATATCACTTCTATGCTGATCTTCTATAAATTCTTCTCCACTTATTTTTCCTTTTTCATTTTTCTTTAAAAATGCTAGTGCATAAACTGTATCATCATTTAATAATAAATCTTCATATTTTTTTATAATATCAAATGCACCTGTAGCAAAATAATCATCTGAATCACAAGCCATTACCAAGTCACCTGTTACATATTGCATTAAATTATTAATTGCACTCATTTTGCCTTGATTTTCTTGATAATGATATTCTATTTTTACTATATTTTGTTTTTTAAAATTATCAATTATTAATTTTGTTTTATCTGTTGAACCATCATCCATTATCAACCATTCATATTCAACATTTGAATTACTATTTACCACTAAACTTGTATATAGTCTTTCTAAATCATCAGCTCTATTGTATGTAGCCGTTAGTATCGATATTTTCATTAAGTTTATTCCTTTCTTACTTTTGCCAGTAAGCTTTTTATTTATATTTTACTGCTTATTTTGAACTTTTATTTTCATATCTGTATTTGTCTTCATATTTGTATTTATTTTCATATTTATATTTGTTTTCATATCTGCATTTATTTTAAAAAATGCTTTTTACTTTTTCTATAATTTCTTCATAGTTATCGATATTTATTTTATTTTCATTTGTTTCTTTTTTATTTTTTATGTTATCTCCTGCAAGAATTTTCTTTAGACCTAAATATATTTCTTTTTCAGTATTTTTTAGTAATACTGAATTTTCATAATTAGTTACACATTCTCTTGCGGCTGTATCAGTAGTTATTATTGTTTTATTAAGAATTTTAGCTTCTTCTAGTGACATACCATAACCTTCAAAATATGATAATAAGCAGAAATAATCAGCTTTCTTTATGTATGGATATGGATTCTCCTTTGCTCCTAGTAAATAAAAACTTTCTGTTTCACCTAATTTATCAATTTGCTTTTGTAATGAATATCTAAGTGGACCATCACCTATAATGTATACTTTGCTGTGAATTCCGTCTTTTTCTAATTTAGCATGAATATTTATAAATCTGTCTATTGCTTTTGGTTGAACTAGTCTGCATACACTTACTAAATTTATATCTTTTTCGTTATATGGAATATTAACGTTTTCTTTAGATTTTTCAATGACATTATTATAATCAATGTAATTTCTAATAACTATTTCATTAAATTCTTTTCCATATACTTTGTTAAAATCTTTTTTACTTTCTTCACTTACAAAAACTATTTTATCATATTTTTTATATATTTTTTTATCAAACTTCTTTTTAATCTTAGATTTAAAATCATTCCCAAAAATCTGAGCAATGTCACTATGAATCCATGCTATCTTTTTAGCTTTTGATTTTTTCGAAAATAATCTTGTAACCGGACCCTCTAGAAAAGCTACTCTTACATCATAATTATCTTCTATTTTCGTACTAAGTAAAAGTTTTAGCGAAATTTTTATATGTTCAAACTTGTTGTATTCATTTGATGGCTTATTATATAAGCTTATTATTTTTATTTTGGAATTTAATTGTTTTTTCAGTTCTCCACCATCATATATAGTAAAAACTGTAATCTCATAATCTGAAGCAAGTCTATTGCACAAATCAACTAAAACTCTCTCTGCTCCACCAAGTGTTAAACTTGTAATTCCAAATAAAATTTTCTTTTTCACTAAACTTTCCTTTCATTTTTATCAATATTTAATAAGGTTTTATAAATTTTATATTCTTTTCACAATTTTTCATAATTATTAAATATCTTTATTATTAAACATCTTTCATAATTTTTTTAAAGCCATTATATTTTTATTTGCTTTTATAATATTTCTATAAAATTTTAAATATTTTTGAATATATGTTTAATGTAATCTTGTTTACGCTTTTTATATATAAATTTTTTATAGATTTCTTTGACAAAATCTTATTTTTCTTCCAATCTGGAAACTTTGTATTTAAGTTCTGCCATGTTTCATCTATAAGTCTTTCTCTTGCTACTCTATCTTTAATTTTTGCCATTCTCTTTAACGAACTACATAGTAATATCCTTGTGTATGAATATTCTAATTCTTCTTTATATTCATCATATAAGTTATTCTTTTTATAATAATCAAATACATTATTAAACACGTTAAAAATCTGGCCCGTCCTGTAATCTTGTTTATTAACGATTGAGTTTTCCCTTTGTATATAATAAATTAGTGGTTCTTTTACAAAACTAAATTTATTAACATTAGGTATCAATTTATAAAAAAATTCTACATCTTCATAATTAAGTGAAACCGGAAATTTTTCTGTAATTATCCCTCTTTTTATAAGCTTATTCCATGCAACAACTCTTCCATAAATCATCATTTCTCTTTTATTTTTGTATATATATCCATTATCTAATTTTAGCTTTGAAAAAGAGCCCTCATGTTTTACATCTGTATTAGATTTTGATTTTGAGGGTAAATTATCTTTACTATTTTTAGGATATGCCCAATAAAAATCACACTCAACATAGTCAGAGTTTTCTTCAATTGCTTTATTGTACATTTTTTCGTAAATGCTTATATCAGCATAATCATCAGAGTCTAAAAATGCGATATATTCTCCTTTTGCATAATTTAAGCCATAATTTCTAGCATCAGAAAGACCGCCATTTTCTTTTTCAAGATAAACAATATTATTATACTTTTCTATGTACTCATATATAATGCTTTTTGAAGAATCTGTTGATCCGTCATTTACAATTATTATTTCTATATCTTTTAATGTTTGATTAACCAAAGATTCTAAACAATTTTTTATGTATTTTTCCACATTATAAACAGGTACAATAACACTTACTTTAGGCATTTTTATCTCCTTAGAAAATATATCCATATAATATCATACTTTGCTAGTATAAACAACATTTT
>CANPZY010000013.1 GCA_947588945.1 uncultured Clostridia bacterium | reverse complement strand
AATATTGCTTTAAACTTGCAACTTCTCTTACAAATTGCGTTTACTTTACAGAATTGCATTTACTTTTTCACTTGACCTAATTTTTATAAATTTCTGTCTATTTTATATATGTTTTTTATAATTTATTTTAACTCAAATTCAATATTTTATAAGCAGAACATAATTCACAGCCACCGCATAATTTTACTTTATCTCCAAAAATAAGTTCAACTGTTTTTATAAAATTATCTTTTGGTGAAATTAAGTGCAACATTATTCTATTTGGTAAAAGGCCAATTAAAGTATTTAAAACATAGTCATTATTGCAAAAACTAATATCTGATAAATATTTTGAATCAAATTTATCCAAATTAATAATTTCGCCATTATCAGATAAAAGTATGGCTTCAGAATTTATATATATAAGATTAATAATGCTATTGTTAGGAACTCTAGAATCTACATAATCTTTAAGTAAATTAACAAATTCAATATATTCCTTGTCAATAATAAATTGGTTAACAGCTTCTCCAATAGAATCGCGCAAAAAAGCTATATAGTTTTTTAATCTAAAATTAATAAAACCTTCTAAAACAATGACTTTATTATTTCTTAAATAATTATTTACAGCTTGAAAAATTATATCATATTTATAATTTTTTTCTTCTTCTGATATTTTTTTTAAAATAATTTTATATTCATCAAAAATAATTTTTTTATCGTTTTTACTAAAATAAAAATAATCGAAATTAATAAGATTTTTAATCTTTTGTGGTTCATAGAAAATTATAATAGCATTAGCTATTATATTAGATAGTAAATCGAAAAAAGTATTAATTTCATTGCCTTTATAATGAACAATTATATTTTTATAAATTTTAAAACAATGTTTAGAATAATATATATCATTAATTTTAGATTTCTTAATTTCATTTTCTATATAATCTTGTAATTTTTGGTCATTATCTTTTATGCAAATTGAAATCATATGTCCTCCATTTTATCTAGAAGTATTATTTGCTATTATAGATATATTATTCATTAAAAATAAATCTGTTATTAGTCCATCACTTTTAATATAATCATAATTAATGAAAAAGATATGGTTTAGTTTTTATAAAAATTTGGTATTGATTTTATAATTTTAATAAGTTATAATTTATTTGTGAAAAATCTATACAAAAAGATAAAACAATTCAATGAAAAGCGGAGGGAAACATGCCAAGAACAAAGGGCTCAAAGAATATTAATAGTAGAGAACAAAAAAGAAAAGAAAAAGAAGCACAGAGAAAACTAAATATTACAGTTATGGTATTGATAGTAATTAGCATAATTTTAGCAATATTAATTTATACTAAATCTGGATATTTAGGAAAAACGCTAAGCCCAGCTCTTGGTGGAGTTTTTGGCTATATAAAATATTTAATTCCTGTTGGACTTTTATGCATGTCATTTTATATTGCACACGAAAGAGATACAAAATATTATTCAAAAAAATTAACTATGTTTTTGATTGTTTTAGTTCTTATAGATGTTATTCTTTCGTGTTATCAAAATTCAAAAGGAAATATAGATATAAATGGTTCACTTGAAAGTGCTCTTTCACGTGCTTTTGAACTTGGAAAAACAGATATTGGTGGAGGAGTAATTGGTACATTAATTGCATATCCATTAATTAAATTTATAGGAACTCCGGCTACAATAATAGCATCAATTGGAATAGCATTAACCTTGATAGTATTCATATTTAGTTTACATCCTGCTGATTTTATTTCAAAATATATGGACAAATTTATGGAACCAAAAGACGATAATGAAGAAGGAAATGAAACTGAGGCAGAAGTAAAAGAAACATGGAGAGAAAGAAGAAATAGGGAAAAATTAGAAAAGAAAGAAGCTTTAAAAAATAGAGAACCACTAGAAGAGCAGATTACAATTAATTTAAAAGAGCCTAAGAAATATGATCATTCTAATGATGGATTAGATGTTCCAAATTTTAAATCTGGAAAATTATCTAAAACTGTTGCAAAAACAGGAATAGAAAATATAAGTGCAAGTAGTCAAGGAGCAAGTAAAGAAGAGCAAGATAATAGTAATAATTTATTTTCACAACAAGAAGTTGAAAAAGAAGCAAAAACAAAAGAAGTATTACAATTAGAACATACATTAACAGTACAAGATGAAAATTATGAATTTCCACCAATTGAGCTTTTAGCAACAGGAAATGGAAATGATGAAGCTGGAAATAGAAAAGCATTACTTGCAACTGCAGAAAAATTAAGAAGAACTTTATATAGTTTTGGAGTGTCTGCAAAAGTCGAAAATGTATCTGTTGGACCGGCAATAACAAGATATGAATTAGCACCAGCAGAAGGAGTTAGAGTTAGCAAAATAGCAAACCTTGCAGATGATATAGCTTTGAGTTTAGAGGCAGAAACGATAAGAATAGAAGCACCGATTCCAGGAAAACATACAGTTGGAATAGAAGTACCTAATAAGGCTAAAGAAGTAGTTGTGCTAAGAGATATAATAGAATCAGAAAAATTTGAAAATGCAAAATCAAAAGTCACATTTGGATTAGGAAAAGATATTGCAGGAGATGTTGTAATTACTGATATAGCAAAAATGCCACACTTACTTATTGCAGGAAGTACTGGTTCAGGAAAGTCAGTATGTATTAATACATTAATAACAAGTATAATATATAAAGCAAAACCAAGCGAGGTTAAGCTTTTAATGGTTGACCCAAAAGTGGTAGAACTTTCAGTATATAATGGAATTCCTCATTTATTAATTCCAGTTGTTACTGACCCTAAAAAAGCGGCGGGTGCATTACAATGGGCAGTTCAAGAAATGCTTAATAGATACAATCTTTTTGCAACAAAAAATATAAGAGATATAAAAGGATATAATGAAATAGCAGAAAAAGCAGGAGAACCTAAATTACCACAAATAGTAGTAGTAATAGATGAGCTTGCTGATTTAATGATGGCTGCAGCAAAAGAAGTAGAAGATGCAATTTGTAGAGTTGCTCAAATGGGAAGAGCCGCAGGAATGCACCTTGTTATTGCAACACAAAGACCATCAGTTGATGTAATTACTGGTTTGATTAAAGCAAATGTTCCATCAAGAATAGCTTTTGCAGTATCTTCACAAGTTGATTCAAGAACAATACTAGATGGTGCGGGAGCAGAAAAGCTTTTAGGTAAAGGAGATATGTTATTTAATCCAATTGGAGCAACTAAGCCTACAAGAATTCAAGGTGCTTTTGTATCAGATAAAGAAGTTGAAAATATTGTTAAATTTATTAAACGTGATGGAGAAATCCAATATGATGAAAGAATATTAGAGTCAATAGAAAGAGCAGATGAACCAGAAAAAGTAACAAATGATGATGAAGAAGATGATACAGACGAGCTTTTAGAAGATGCAATAGAAATGTGCATAGATGCGGGACAAGCATCAGCATCATTACTTCAAAGGAGATTAAAAGTAGGATATGCAAGGGCAGGAAGAATAATTGATCAAATGGAACAGAGAGGAATTATATCAGGATATCAAGGAAGCAAACCTAGAGAAGTACTTATGTCTAAAGAAAGATGGCAGGAACTTAAAATGGCACCAGAGCAAGTATATAATAATGTAGAAGAACAAGAAGAAAATAATGAAGGGGAAAATTAAAACAATATAATAAAGTTTATTTCATAAAAAATTAAGGAAATAGCTTAGATAGTTTTACAACAGAAAAAAGGGGTGTAATATTTTGAAAAACAAAATAATACCAAGAGATTACAAAGAAGAATTAGCGAATATTGCAGAACAAAAAAGGTTTAATCAAAATGCGGGAAACCTTTTGCTTAGTATGTTTTATAAGACTGAAGATAGTTTCGATAATTACAAAACTGTAAAAAGAGAAGTGCCAGAAAGGGATGATTTTTTAAAAAGTATAGTAGATAATGTTAGAAAATATTGTTATAATATTGAAATTGCAGAAGCAAATTCAGAATTAGCGAAACAGCTAAAAGCAAATAAATGCAACATAATTTCAGAAAAAAATAAAAAAGAAAAAACAGTAATCTCGTTTCCAAATGAAAAAAATTTACTTTATGGAATATCTAAAGCAAGCTTGCCAGATATTGATGAAAAACTTACAACTACTGATAAAGCAATAATTACAGCAATATTCATAGGAAAATGTATATCTATATCTGAAGTAATAAGAGATTTTAATGGATGGTCATGGTCAATACTTCCAAAAGAAATAGAAAGTACAGAATGTAATATAATTTATGAACTTTTAACATATCTTTATGGATATAAATTTATAAATAATATAGATAGTAACAATTTAGGAACATTAAGAAAAAATATGCCTGATGAGTTGTGGGACGTGCTTGAAGGAGTTGCTACACAATTTTACTTAAGTTATGACAAAAACGAAAATGAGCAAGTATTAAAAATGCTTTCAGATTATAAGACAAAACTTTCTAAAATGAATGATAGAGAAAATTTTATAAAACAAATAGTAAAAGAAAAGAAAGTTAAGTTAAGTGAAATAGGAAAATTAGATGAAATTTTAAGTAATCAAAAGGAATTAAAAAAGCAATATTTAGCATTTAATGCAAAGTTACCGAATGAATCAAAAATATTTAGTGTAAGTCATTATGAAGATTTATTAAGAAAGAAAAGAAAAATAGCAATTGAAAGTTTAAGCTTGTATAATAGAATGTTGATACCAGAAGAATTTATAAAATATAGAGAAGAATTGCAATACAAAGTAAAATTCTATGAAACGAAAACAGATATAAGTAAATTTCAAAAAGAATTTTTAAAATGCTTTGAGAAAAAAGTAGATATTACTAATAGTAGAAAAGAAATTTTAGATTTAATATATGAAATAAGATATCTAAATTTTATACCAAATTGTAAAATGAAACTAACTGATATAGAAAGAAAAATTATTCCCAAAGCTATAAATGCACGAGTTTTAAATCCAATTTCAAATAATGATGAGTTAGATTATAAATTGTTAAAAGGAATATTTGAATGTGATGCGGTTTCACTTGAAGGATTATATATTAAACTTGGTGTATGTAATGAAGGAATTAAGGTTACAATATTAGATGGAGATAATGTAGAAAAAGAATATGTAGCAAGACTTCCAGAAGGAAGTAATGTTCAGATTAGAAAAACTAAGAAGAGCAAAATTTTTGAATAAGAAGGGAACAAACAAATGAAAATTACTTTTTTAGGAGCAACAAAAACTGTAACTGGATCTAATTTTTTAGTTGAAGGTGCAGGAAAAAGATTTTTAATAGACTGTGGTCTACATCAAGGAAGAATGGAAGAAGAATTATTAAATGACAAACCATTTGAATATGATGTTAATTCAATAGATTTTATGTTACTTACACATGCTCATATAGACCACTCTGGAAGAATACCAAAATTATACAAAGATGGATATAGGAATCCAATTTATGCTACAAAGGCAACCTGTGATTTATGTGAAATAATGTTGCCAGATAGTGGTCACA
The DNA here is from genome assembly GCA_947588945.1 of uncultured Clostridia bacterium. Taxonomy (GTDB): domain Bacteria; phylum Bacillota; class Clostridia; order TANB77; family CAG-508; genus CAG-793. The sequence continues at coordinate 43,476 of CANPZY010000013.1, read as the reverse complement.
TACAAGAAACAGAAAATGAAATTAAAAATAAAAAACGTAAAAGAGCTGGAGTTAGGCAATTATTAGAGCCTTTATATACTGCAAGAGATGCAATCGATTGTATGGAAGTTTTTAAAGGTGTTAATTATGATGAAATAATAGATATTACTCCAGAAATTCAAGTAAGATTTAATGATGCAGGACACATGCTTGGTTCAAGCATAATTGAGGTATGGGTTACTGAAAATGGAAAACAAGAAAAAATAGTATTTTCGGGAGATTTGGGAAATAATGATATTCCACTTTTAGCAAGTCCAACAATGATTTCAAGTGCAGATTATCTAATAATGGAATCAACTTATGGAAGTAGAATTCATTTAAGAAATGATGACAAAGCATCTTTGTTTTTAAATATTGTTTCTGAAACAATTCAAAATGGTGGAACAGTTGTAATTCCATCTTTTGCTGTGGGCAGAACACAAGAGATATTATATGAATTAAATAAAATAAAAGATCAACATAAAGATGATGAAGAATTCCAAAAGAAGTTTGAAACATTAATGAATATACCCGTTTACGTTGATAGTCCTCTTGCTGTTTCAGCAACAGAAGTTTTTAAGAAAAATATGGACTTATTTGATGATGAAATAAAGGAATTTATATCAAGAGGAGATAATCCACTTGAATTTAATGGATTGCATTTTACAAGATCTGTTGAAGAATCAAAAGCATTAAATGAATCAGATGAACCTTGTATAATAATCTCTGCAAGTGGTATGTGTGATGTTGGTAGAATAAAGCATCATTTAAAACATAATATATGGAATCCACTAAGTACAATATTATTTGTAGGATACCAAGCACCTGGAACTCTTGGCAGAAGAATTGTAGATGGTCAAGAGAAAGTTAAAATATTAGGTGAAGAATTTGCAGTAAAGGCTAGAGTTGAATATATTGAGGGATTTTCAGGACATGCAGATCAAAATGGATTAATTTCATTTGTTGCTTCATTTAATTCTAAAATGCCAAAGCATATATTCTTAGTTCATGGAGAAGAAGATTCTCAAGAAGTTCTAAAAGATAAATTAATAGAAGAAACTGGTGTAGATGTAACTATTCCAAGCTATGGAGAAGAATATACTTTAGATGACAACTTAGAAATGAATGTAAAATATGTAAATCCTGTAAAGAAAGAAATAGACAGAATTGACTTAATTAATAAGATGCAAGCACTTGAAAATGAACTTGAAGAAATGAAACATACATTAAAGGAAAATATCAGAATCCAGTCAAGTTCTGATGATGATTTAGCAAAACTAAATAATAGGGTAGTAGATTTAAGAAAACAAATTGTAGAAATTATGAATAAAGGGGAAAACTAATGAAAAAGAGTAATTATAATGATGCATTTATCGGAAACAAAAATATAACAGCAAGCTTTAGTAAATATGGAGAATTAATTAGACTATATTATCCACTTCCAGACTATAGACAATATTCCGATTTCTTTCATGTTGGAGTAAAAATAAATGACTCAAATATAATTTATTTACATTATGATGTAAATAATACATATAATCAATATTATAATGAGAAATCGAATGTATTAAATACAGAAATTGAAAATGCTTATTTTAAATTAAAAGTTAAGCAAACAGACTGCGTAATGCTAAATCAAGATGTAGTATTAAAAAAATATACTTTTAAGAATGATAATACAATAGACTTAGCAGTAAAATTTTTAGTTCACTCAAGTGTAATATCATCATATAATAATATGGCTGGTGGAATGATTGAAAACAATGCTTTAATTCAATATAGCCATAATTTTACGTGTGCAATTTTTTCAAAAGAAAATTTATATAAATATCAATTAAATGATGTAGATAGAAGTATTTCATCAGGAGAAATATTTGATAAAGATTATATAGGAATGTCTAAAGATTCAGCAATAAGCTATGATTTAGGAACATTAAAGCCAGGTGAAGAAAGAGAATTTACACTCATAATGTATTTTAAATACAATGAAGGTAATATGAAAGATGTTGTAGATAAAATTACAAAATTAAAGAGAATAAATGTAAATAAAGAGATAGAAAAAATAGACAAATATTGGAACAAATATTTAGTAGACCATGATACATTAAAACTAAAAAAAGATGGAACAGATTTTATGAATAAATTAATAAATGTGTATAATAGAACTATTCTATTTATGCCATTATTATTGAATGAAAAAACAGGAGCACTTACTGCTTCATTAGAAGTTGATGAAGAAAGAGATAAATGTGGAAAATATGCATATTGTTGGCCAAGAGATGCAATAATGATGTATAATAAATTAGATCATTTGAATTTTGGAGAATGGACAGAAAAATTTTATAGTGTATTTTTAAAAGAAACTCAGTGTAAAAATGGAATGTGGGAACAAAGATTCTTTTCAGATGGAAGGCTTGCACCTTGCTGGGGATATCAAGTTGATGAAACAGCTATAGTTGTGTGGGAAGCTTATGAACATTATAAGTTAAAAGAAAAACGCACAGGCAAAAAAGATAAGAAATTTTTAAAAGATAATTTAAAAATGCTAGAATCAGCAATGAAATTCTTAGAAAAATACATAGATAATGTTTTAGGAAAAGAAGAAAAAGATGATTTAGTAAGAATTGAGTTAGAACAAAAATATAATTACAAAGATAGAGATGAAATATATAAACATCCAAGTTATGATATATGGGAAGAAAATGAAGGAATACATCTATATTCATTGTCATCAATATTTGGAGCTTTTTCTGCAATGATAAATATTTATAGTGAACTTTCAGAGTGTTTTGAAAATAATAGATTAAAGCAAGATGACATTATTTTGTGTAAAGCAAGATATGAAAACTATTTGCGAGAGATAAAAAAGTACATATTGGATAATTTAGTGGATAATAATAGAAAAGTATTACTTAGAAATAAAACTGATAGATTAACAGATATAAGTCTTTTAGGTTCAGTAATTCCTTTTGGAGTATTTGAACCAGAAGAAAAAATCATCACTAATACTGTTGAGCAAATTAATATGACTATAAGGACATATTTAGGTGGATATTTGAGATTCCAAGATGATAGATATATTGGTGGTAATAATCCTTGGATAATTGCAACAGCATGGATGGGAATGTATTATAAAAAGATTGGTGACAAAGTAAAAGCTAATGAATGCTTGGAATTTATAGTTAATAGTGCCAATCCATTAGGAATATTACCAGAACAATCAAATAGTGACTTAAATAGGACGTGGGTAATTGGACTTGGATGGTCACATGCAATGTTTATCGGAATGTTAATTGATTAAAGAATATTCGAAATAAAAGGTTAAATAACTAAGAGGTCTAATATTCGTATGAAAAATGATGTAAATTTGATAGGAAAAAAATATAAAATTAAATTTAAGTGGATAATAATTATTTTTATTGTTAGCGTATTACTTTCTGTATTTTATTATAGTAAGACAAAAAATTTAATTTATAAAAATATTTATAATAATATAGAAGAAATTAGTGGACATTCAGTTGCACAGCTAAATCAGTCAATAAAAAATCAGATGAATTTTGTAAATACAATGGCAGATTCAATAGATAAGGGATATTTTAAAACTGAAGAAGATGTGTTTAACAACTTTTCAGAAAGTTTAGCAGATTATAACTTTACAAGACTAGCCATTCTTGATAAAAATGGTAATGGTATTACAAGTGATGGAATTGTTATAAAAAAATATGCAAATGTAGAAGAATTTTTTAATCATGATGAAGTATATTTATCAGAAAATAGACCAAGCTTAGTTTCTGATAATCAAGTTAATATTTATTCAAAAACTTGTTATTTGAATAATAAAGAAAAAATATTATGTGCGATTATAAAAACACAAGATTATGAATCAATTTTATTGAAAAGACTGTTTAATGGAAAAGCAGGAATATATTTAATTAATAATAATGGAACAGTTTTAATTGATTCTTTTGGGAATATTAAAGAAAACAATATAAATTTATATAAATATATAAAGGACAAATATGAACTTAGTGAGAAAGAATTAAATAAAATAATTAACATGGCAAAAAATATAAAAATCAAAACAAATGGTACTTTTGATATAAAAGTAAACAATCACACTTATTTTTTTAATTACCAAAAAATTGATATAAATGATTGGTATGTTATAAGTGTAGCACCAGATGACACTATTGCAAAAGAATTAATACAATTTTTAGCAATATTTATGGTGGTAAATTTGACTTTAAATGTTGTAGTTGTAATTATATCTTTATATATTAATATTTCAAATAAAAATAAAAGTCGCAGACTATATAAAGTTGCTTATATTGATTCGGTTACTTCAATAGGAAACTTACAATATTTTAGAGAAAAAGGACAAGCTATATTAAGTAATAAAACAAATAATAGATATATTGTTTCATTAGATATAAATAAATTTAAAGCGTATAATAATATTTATGGATATGAATTTTGCAATAAAATGCTCAAGGAAATAGGAAAAATTTTAGTAAACGAAACGCCAAAAAATAGCATCGTTTGTAGATTGTATAGTGATGTATTTGCAACGATATTTGATTATGATAAAAATATAAAAACATTATTAAAAAAGATTGAAGATTTTACATCAAATATAGTGGTTGATGGAACTAATATAAACTTAAATGTATCAATGGGAGTTTATAAAATAAAGAAAACAGACGAAGATATTAATAAAATTATAAATAAAGTTTATATGGCGAGATGCAAGATAAAAGGACAGTATGAAGAAGGTTATTATATTTTTGATGAGGAACTTGAAAACCAATTAAATGAAGAACAGACTATTGAATCTACAATGAAAAATGCACTTAAAAATAATGAATTTAAGGTATATTATCAACCAAAATTTTATACGAAAGATAAGACATTAGCTGGTGCAGAAGCGTTAATTAGGTGGTATAAAGATGGAACAATTATTCCGCCAAATAAATTTATACCATTATTTGAAAAAAATAAATTCATAATAAAGCTTGATATGTATATATTTGAACAAGTATGCAAAGATATGGCATATTGGAAAGAAAAATATAATTTTGTACCAAAAGTATCAATAAATGTATCAAAAGAACATTTTTCTAATCCAAATTTTATTAATGAATATATAAAAATTGTAAATAAATATAATATAGATAGAGATAAAATTGATTTAGAAATTACAGAGAGTGCTACAATAGATAAGTCTATAGATATAGTTGAAATCTTAAATAAAATAAAAGAACAAGGATTTACTATTTCAATAGATGACTTTGGAACAGGATATTCTTCTTTAGGAATGCTACAAAATATGCCTATTGACATTATAAAAATCGATAAAATTTTCGTAGATAAAATCGATTTTAATAGCAATAAAAATATGATAAATAATATAATCTTAATTTGTAAACAACTAGAAATACAATCTATAGTTGAAGGGGTTGAAACAGAAGAACAATTTGAATTCGTGAAAAATATAGGTGGGGATATAATACAAGGATATTATTTTTCTAAACCTATAACGAAAGAAGAGTTCGAAAATTATTTTAAATAATTAAAATAGATGTAGCCTTTTACTTAATTGTAATTTTAAGATTATAAAATAAAATTAGATAAAAAAATTACTAAATAAAAAACATAATAAAAACTATAAAACCTATAATTTATTATTTTAAATGAATTTATAGATTTTATAGTTTTATTTTTTTACTAAATGTGTGATAGAAAAAATTATCTTTAGCACTTTAATTTTTATTAAATATAGTTTAAAATATTGATAACAAATTTAGAAAGGAAATTTTTAAAGAAAAAATGCAAGGTAAAGATAATAAGAAAAATGAAAATCATCAAGATAAAAAGTTAAAAACAAATGAAAATTTAAATATAGATAAAATATCAGAAAATTGCAAAAACAGATTTAAAATTACCGATATAGCTAAAATTGTAATGACAATAATTATTTTAACTTTTTCAATACTTAATATTAAATACATAATTGAAGCACATTGTAAAATAAAATGCTTTGGTGCTTCGATGATATTTAATGGAATTACATATCAAAATCAGGCAAAGCTAAATCTAGGTTTATTTTTATTTTTTATGTTAGGATTAATCATTACATATTTGATAATAGCTATAAAAGAGAAAAAAGAAGCAGATAATATTGAAATAAAGAGGACTTTTATTTTCATAGCTATAATTACTTTTTTAGCAGGGATTATTCTTCCAAACAATAGTACAGACGTATATTATTATGCAGCGGTAGGAAGAATGGATGCTAAATACGGGATTAATATGTATGAAGAAAATTTTAACGAACATCAAAAAGATTATCTAGATGATGAAGTAATACAGACATCTCCAGGAATAGAACACAAATTTATATATGGCCCAATTTGGTCATTGATTTGTAAAATCTTAGGAGGCGTAGGAATTAATTCAACATTAGTAATATTAAGCTTATTTAAAATATTAAATATAATAGTTCATTTATTAAATTGCTATTTGATTTGGAAAATAAGCAAAAATAAAAAATTAGTTTTATTATATGGATTAAATCCGCTTATGCTTTTTGAAGGAATCATAAATGTACACAACGATATATTCTTAATTTTATTTTCATTAATTGGAATATATTTGAAAAAACAAAACAAAATAGAATTAGCGGTATTAAGTATTGCATTTGGTGCACTTATAAAATATATACCAGTCCTTCTACTTCCATATATATTAAAAGATGAAAAAATTAAAAAGAAATTAGGATATTATATTGAATTTATTTTAATCTTTTTAGGTGTAACATGGTTAGAAACTGGAAAGATAAGTAGTATTTTAACAGTAATGGGACAAACATCGGTATTTGCTAATTCTTTATATCTTCAATTAATATTAAGTGGAGTTAGCCAAGAAGTAGTTTTAAAATTAGCATTAATAGGCAAAATTGCATTTTGCATTTTTTACTTTATTCAGATATTTATTAGAAGAAAAAATGAAGGCAAGAATTATATGTATTTGCTTATGTTATTCTTACTACTAGTTATTACAAACTTTAGAGCATGGTATATAATGTGGCTATTTGCAATAATTACTGAACTAAATATAGAAAATGTATATAAAGTTGTGGGCCTTACATTAATTGCAGAATTTGCAAACAGTATAATCTATTATTTAGGCGAAGGATATATCTATGGAGGCTATTATTTCATGACAGTTATAATATTATTTAGCATATATGTTATAATGAACATGATAGCAAAAAATTATAATATAAAAAATATGATTCAGCAAAAAAATGAAAGAAAGGATTAATATGGAAAAATTATTATTAATTGATGGAAATTCAATAATGAATAGAGCATTTTATGGAATAATGAGTAGTAAAATGTTAATGACAGATGATGGAAAATATACTAATGCATTATATGGATTTTTATCAATATTGTTTAAGAACTTAGAAGAAGTAAAGCCAGATTATATCTTAGTTGCATTTGATTCAAAAACAGCAGCAAATGTTAGAAAACAAAAATATGAAGGATATAAAAAAAGTAGACATAAGATGCCAGAAGAACTAGCACAGCAAATGCCAGAAATAAAAGAAATACTAGATAGCATGAACATAAAGCATTTAGAAATGGATGACTATGAAGGGGATGATATACTAGGTTCTTGTGCAAAACAATTTACAAGTGATAATGTTGAAGCTTATATTTTATCTGGAGATAGAGATTTATTTCAATTAATTGATGATAAGATAATAGTTAGAATTCCTAGAACTAAAATGAAAAAGACAGAAACAGAAATTTATGATAAAGCAAAAGTTATAGAAGAATATGGCTTAACTCCAGAAGAACTTATTGAGCTTAAAGCTTTAATGGGAGATTCATCTGATGAAATACCAGGAGTTCCAGGAGTAGGTCCTAAAACTGCAACAGAGCTTTTAAAACAATATAGAACAATATCAAAATTATATGAAGCTTTAGAAAATGATGAAAACAATGAAGTTTTTAAACCTAACTTAAGAAAGAAAATGTTAGATAATAAACATTTAGCAGAAATATCAAAAGAAATAGGTAAGATAAATGTAGAAGCACCACTTCCTTATAATCTAGAAAATTTAAAAATAAAAGAGTGGAATAATGAGAAGGTAGTAGAGTTATTTAAGTTCTATAAATTTAATAGATTTCTAGAAAGATTTAATTTTAACAGTTTAGGTACCGGGGAAAAGTCAGAAGAAAAAGAAGAAACAAATGTAGAAACAGTAATAAAACAAACTGTAAAAGATATAAAAATAAATGACAAATTTATCTATTATCTTGAAACAGAAAAATCAGAAGATGAAGAAAAAATAATAAAGAAAACAATAAAAGGAATAGGAATTTACGAAGAAGAAAGTAAAACAGTTTGTTATGTAGAAAGTCCACAAATAGAAGAATTAAAGGAAATCTTTGAAGAAGAAAAAATAGAAAAAATAGGTTTTAATTTAAGTGAAGATTATGTTCTTTTAAGAGAAAATGGAATAAAGACAAAAAATATAAAATACGATATAGGAGTAGCAGTATATGATATTGATCCAACAAATGCAAAACACAAATTAGAAGATATAGCAAGTCAATATCTAGATTTAGATATAACAAATATAGGTTCAGACAAACAAATGAATTTATTTGAACAAAATGATGTGGATAAAAATGAAATTGGAATATATGTAGATTCAATAAGAAGAATATATGAAAATACAGAGGAAAAATTAAAAGAAGAAGGAAGCTACAGATTATTTAATGAAATAGAAATTCCTTTAATTACTGTACTTGGAGAAATTCAATATAAAGGAATGTTAGTCGATAAGAGTGAACTAACACAATTTGGAGAAGAATTAAAGACAAGAATAAATGAATTAACATGTGAAATTTATGAACTAGCAGGAGAAGAATTTAACATTAACTCAACACAACAATTAGGAATAATTTTATTTGAAAAATTAAAATTGCCAGGAGCCAAGAAAAATAAAAAAGGATATAGTACTGATGTAGCAGTATTAGAAAAATTAGTGTTAGCCCACCCAATAATAGAAAAAATATTAGAATATAGAACTTTGACTAAATTAAATTCAACTTATGTAGAGGGGTTAGTAAATTATATAAATCCAACGACTGGTAGAATACATTCATATTTTCATCAAACAATTACTGCAACAGGAAGAATAAGCTCTACAGAACCAAATTTGCAAAATATTCCAACTCGTGAAGAAATAGGAAGAAATATAAAAAAAGCGTTTAAGCCAAAAGATGGATATGTATATGTAGATGCAGATTATTCTCAAATAGAATTAAGAGTTTTAGCTCATATGGCAAATGATAGCAATATGATAAATGCATTTAAAAATGATGAGGATATTCATAGAGAAGTAGCAGGAAGAGTATTTAATGTTCCATTTGAAGAAGTTACAAAAGAGCAAAGATCTAGAGCAAAAGCAGTAAACTTTGGAATAGTTTATGGAATAACAGATTTTGGTTTAGCAGAGCAAATAGGGGTAACTAGAAAAGAAGCAAAGGCATATATTGAAAGCTATTTGGAAAAATATAATGGAATAAAACAATATATGGAAACAGTTGTTGAAAAAGCAAAAGAAACTGGATATGTTGAAACATTATTTGGAAGAAGAAGGTATATACCTGAGCTAAAATCTAATAATTATATGGTAAGAGAATTTGGAAAAAGAGCAGCAATGAACACTCCAATTCAAGGAACAGCAGCAGACATTATGAAGATTGCGATGAATACAGTTTATAAAAGATTAGAAGAAGCAAAATTAGATGCAAAAATAATATTACAAGTACATGATGAGCTTATGTTAGAAGTAAAAGAAGATCAAAAAGAAAAAGCAAAGAAAATATTAATAGAAAGTATGGAAAATGCAACAAAATTATCTATTCCATTAAAAGTCGAAGTTGTAGAAGCCAAAAGTTGGTATGATGCAAAATAATTAAGGAAGGGAGAATATGATATAGTATTAAATATCATATAAAATCAAATGAAAAAAGCTATAATATGTTTAGGCATAATCATAACATTTTTCATAGCAATTAATTCAAAAAATATACTTAAAATGATTTATAAAACAGATTATAAGGAATATGTTGAAAAGTATGCACATGAAAACGAGATAGATCCTCTTTTAGTGTATTCAATAATAAAAGTTGAAAGCAACTTTAAAGAGGAGGCAACATCGTATAAAGGAGCTATAGGACTTATGCAATTAATGGACAAAACTGCAAGGGAAATAGCTGAAAATAATGTGATGGAATTTGAAACAGGAGTTACTTTATATAATCCAGAAAAAAATATAAAATTAGGAATAATTTATTTAGCTAATTTAGAAAATAAATATAGTAGTATTCCAGTTGTATTAGCTGCATATAACGCAGGAATTGGAAATGTGAATAAATGGATAGAAGAAGGAACAATAAAATCTGATGGAAGCAATATAGAAAATATTCCATTTAAAGAGACTAATACTTATGTGAGAAAAATATTAAAAGATTATAGGATTTATAAAAAATTATATGAAGATTAAATCTTGCTTTATTCGTAGACTTTCACATTTTGATAATATGCAATACTTCAGCTTAATATAATCGTTATGAAAAATTTCCAAAAAATGTATTGATAAAATTAAAATTATAGTATATTATAATAATATAAAATATAATAATTTTACATAAGAATAAGGAGGAAATAAAAAAATGGATGATGAAAACTTAAATAATACACCTGTTGATGAAGAAGATAAAGAATTAGAAGAAAGCAATATAGTTACATTAAAAGATGAATTAGGAAATGATGTTAATTTTGAATTTTTAGATTTAATAGAATATGAAGGAGAAAATTACGTTATATTATTACCAGCAGAAGAAACAGAAGATGAAGAATCAGATGAGGTAGTAATCTTAAAAGAAGATAAGGAAGCAGAAAATACTGATGAAGGTGAAGAATCTTATATAAGTGTTGATGATGAAGATACCTTAAATAAAGTATTTGGAATTTTTAAAGAAAAATTTAAAGATGAATTTAATTTTATTGAAGAAGACTAATAATGAAAAACCTTTTGCAAGTCAAAGGGTTTTTAATTGAAATTAAATTGTAGTATAAGTTGTAGAAAGGTATAGAAAAATGAAAACTTTTGCAAATTGGATGATAGTAATGTTTATGGGATTATTTTGGATATTTAGAGTTGTAGTTGCATATATGGCTGGAAATGGGAAAACTTTTTTCATAACACCAATAGATTTAACAACAGAAATAGTTTTATTATTTGTGACTTTAATTTGTATGGTTTTAGTAATAAAAAGAGTATTATTTGGAGGAATTTTATATCTTTTATCTTATGGTGGATATTTTGGTTTAAGCGTATTTAATGCTTTTAAGCCAATGCTTGAGGGAGAACCTTTTAATATGTCAATGGGATTTAATACATTTATTTCAGCATTAGCTATAATTCTTGCTATTGTAGTTTTAATAGACTTATTAGCAGATAAAACTAAAAAGCCTGCTAATAAAGATACTGAATGGTTTTATGCTAACAAGGATTTTGACAGACAGATGGATGATAGAGCTGATAAAAATAATTATAGAACATTGTAATAGGATAATTATTTAAGCATTTTATTAAAGCCTAATTTTCAACATTAGATTGAAAGTTAGGTCTTTTTATGATATATTTTTAGTACAAATATGAAAATTTGGAGAAATAAAAAAATGAATAGATATGAAGAAATAGTAAAGTTATATAAAACTGGAGTAACTGATAGAAATGAAATTGCAAAAAAATTAAATATTTCATCGAATACAGTAAAGACTTATTTAACAAAAGCAAGAAAAGAAGGATTAATAGAAAAGAAGTTAAAATACGATTTAATAGTAAATTTATATAATGAAGGATTAACAGATTATGATGAAATTGCAAAAGAATTAAATATATCAAGGTCATCTTTAGCATCTCATTTGACAAGGGCGAGAAAAGCAGGTGCAATAGAGAAAAAAAGAAAGACAAAAACAAAATATGAACAAATAATTGATTTATATAAAAATGGAGTAACGGATTATGATGCGATAGCAAACAAATTGAATATACCAAAAAGTTCAGTTATAACCTATATATCTAAAGCAAGTACAGAAGGAAAAATAGAAGTAACGAGAAGAAAAAAATTAAACTCTATATATGAACAGGTAATTAAATTATATAAAAGCGGAACAACGGATTATAAAGAGATTGCAAGAGCATTAGATTCAACAGAACGCACAGTTATAACATATTTATCAAAGGCAAAAAAAGAAGGATTAATAGAAAAGAAAAGAAAATTTAAAACAAATACAATATACGAACAAGTAAAGAAAGAGTATAAAGAGTGGATAACGAATTATAAAGAAATCGCAGAAAAATTAAATATATCTATGAATACAGCAAAGGATTATATAACAAAAATAAGAAATGAGAAATTAGAAGAAAATGAAACAGAACAAACAGAAAAAATAAACAATGATGAAAAAGAAGAAAATGTAAAAGACTTGAATGAAAAAGAAGTAAGAACAGAGAAATTAAAGCAAATTCCTTTATATCGAGAAATTATATTGAATGCTAAAGAAAAAAATATATCTCCTCAAAAAGAATTGTATCAAATGATATTAGAATTAAAAGATCCATTAAAAAGAATAGAATTAGCACAAATTTGTTTTTTATTAAACAATATAAAAGCACCAGAAGCTATATTAAATGGAATAATTTCGAGTACATCAATAGATGAAAACATTAAAAAAATTGCACTTCAAGAAAAAAATAAAATAATTAATGAATTAAAAAATAGTCAGAATAAATTAAATTCGAATCCTGATTCAAAAAATAGAGAATTGAGTGATTCCGAACCAGAAAAATAATAAATAACTTTTTCTCATATAAAAGTTATGAAATTTAGGAGAAAATAAAATGAATATAAATATTTTTAATATGAGTGAACATAAGAAATTTTGGTTAGTTCAAATGTTACCATTTATAGATGAAGATAAAAAGAATGATGCGTTTGTTAATAATTATCAAGAAATTTGTTGCCAAAAGGGTAAAGAAGGAATATTTGGAATAGGTTGGTCTGATTATGATGAGTTACAAGATATATTTAGTGATATATCAACAGTAGATGGAATTTTAACAGATGGTCAAAAAAATATTTTAATAGAAAAGTTCACTAAATATGGTATAAAATATAATAATAAAATAGCAAATAACATATCTGATTTTTATGAAAAAGCCTATACAACATTTTGGAATAAAAGTAAAGACAAAAATACGAAGAATCAAGAGAAAGAAGATTTACAAAATGTTGATGAAGATAATCAAGATGAAAAAAATTCACAAGATGTTGATAAGGAAAATCAAGAAGATGTGCAAGATAATGTTAATAAAGGTCTAAAAAAAGCATTGAAGAATTTTTTTGAAATTAAAAAGGGAGATGTTGTACTTGCAAGATTAAGAAATGGAGAATATATAGTTGGTGAAGTAAATAATGATTTAAAAGAATATAGAAAAACAGATAGTGAAAGAAAAGTATTAGAAAATCACCAATCACAAGGGTTTGGCTGGCATTGCAAAGTGCAAGAATTTTATAAAATATCTAGAGAAAATGTGCCATCAGATATTATAGGAAGATGTTCTCAAAGAAATTCTTGTACAATTTCAAGCATAAATAATGATAGATTAAAACTATTTATTTTGAAATTATTAAATAAAGAAAATAACTGTCCTCCAATTATTTTAAATCCAAATAATTTTGCTAGTGCATTAAATGCAGATGAATTAGAAGATTTAGTTTATTTATATATACAAAAAAAATGGAATAATAGTTTAATTTTGCTTCCATCTCAATGTAAAGTAAATGAACCAAAATATGAATTTTTTTTAAAACATAAAAATGAAAATGAAAAAATTATAACATGTCAAGTAAAAAATAAAGCAATGGTTGATTTCGGAGCTTATAAAGATGATATAGACAAGAACAAATATGAGAAAATTTATCTTTTTTCTGGATGGGAAAATTATGGAGATGATAGTCAAAAGGAAAAATATAAAGATAAAATAAAGGAAATAGATAAAGCAAAATTATGGGAAGTATTACAGGATAATATAAAATATTTTAAAATGATACAAGAAGGACATTATTATAAAATTGAAGAAAAAAATGAAGAAGATGTTGAGATAGAAATTCCATCTGTTATAGGAGAAAAAAATAAATGGTCAATGATAAAAACAAAAGAAAAATGGAAAACGATAAGTCCAAAGTTTAAAGTAGTTTACTATAATGATGATGGAAAGATTATAAAATTAGATGAAGGATATAATAAAATAAAAAGAAGTAGAATTTCAAAAATCTATTTTAATTATGGAGAAAAAGAAAATAAAGGAAAATTCTTTTATTATCATGAATTTAGAACTTTTATTATTGTTGATGCAAAAGATGAAAAAGAGGTAAAAGAAATAAAAGATTTAATAAAGAAGGAAATAGCACCTATAGTTGAAAATTTGTTGAAAATATAGTATAATTAGTGTGTTATATAAGTTGAAGCCGTTATAAAAATTATTACTTTAAGGAGGTATAAACTATGAAACGGTATAAGAAGTTTGTGTTTGAGGCAGAAGGGAATATAACCTTTGAGGTCTCAGAGGGAACAAGTGGAGAAGAGTTAATTATAAGAGCTCGGAACAATGATGAAACGGAGGATGAGTTTGAGGATTATAGTGAAAACTATGTAAATCCGAAGGTACCGAATGGATATAGGCATGTTTGTGGACAGTGGAACGATGGCTTTGTTATCGAAAGAGAATCTGATGGGAGTCAGTTTGTGTGGATTCCTGTTGGAAACCTTGATTCTAACGGAACACTTGATGGCAAATCTTTTTCAGAGAAGTTTGGAAGAAGAAACTATCATGATGAAGAATTTTCGGATAGTGCATTCCATGAAATTTTAAATGATGAAATGCGAGAACAAATTAAAAGTGTAAAGAAATATGGAGGATTTTATATTTCTCGTTATAACATTTCAAAAAGTTCAGATGGAAAACCACAATCAATAAAAGGAGTCATGCCATGGACAAACATTAATTTTTATGATGCAAAAAGAGAAGCATCTAATATTGAGTGCAATGAGGAAGTTAAGAGTCATCTGGTTTTTGGTGCAGAATATGATTCAGTATTGGAATGGTTTCTCAAAACGGAAGCTATGACTTATGATGAAGTTGTACAAGATTCTACTGAATGTGGCAATTATCTTAATACAGAAGCTTCTCAAAGAAAAATTGTTGAAACAGGAAGCAAAGAAGAATGGTGCTTTAATAATATCTACGATTTTGCAGGTAATGTAGATGAATGGACACAAGAATTGTTTGATAGTTTATTTGTTGTACGCGGTGGTAGTAATTTTGATTTAGGGGAGTTGGCTCCAGTTGCCTTACGTGATTATTGCGATACAAATGAAAGATATTTGTATACTAGTTTTCGTGCTACGCTTTGGATGAAATAGTATAGACCAATGTCTAGTTTGTTCCCAAACACAGATAAAAAGAGAGGACTTTGAGATTTCAAGGTCTCTCTTTTTTCGTTTGCAGTTTTGCCTACTATATGATATAATTGAAGAAATTTATAAAAAAATCAAAATCTTTAAGTGAATTAGAAAAAATGAAATAAAACTAATAAGATTAGGAAGTGATTCAAATAAATAATCAACAAAATTTAACCAACATCAACTGGTACCCTGGCCACATGGCAAAAACAAAAAAACAAATTTTAGAAGATTTGAAATTAATTGATGTTATAATTGAAGTGTTAGATGCAAGAGCACCAAAAGCAAGTGAAAATCCAGACGTAAAAAATTATTGTAAAAACAAAAAGAGAATAGTGATATTAAATAAGTCAGATTTAGCCGATGAAAATATAAGCAATCAATGGATAGAATATTATAAAAAGAATAATATAGCTTGCTTAAAAGTTGAATCTAATACAGGAAAAGGAATTAAAGAAGTTGTAAATCAAATAAAATTAGAATATAAAGACATAGAAAATAAATACATAGAAAAGGGTAGAACGGGAAAAAGCATAAGAGTTATGGTACTTGGAGTACCTAATGTGGGAAAATCTACTTTTATTAATAAATTAGCAAAAAGAAGTGTTGCAAAAGTAGGAAATAAACCTGGAGTGACAAAAGGAAAACAATGGATAAAAATTGAAGAAAATATAGAACTTATGGATACACCGGGAATGCTTTGGCCAAAACTAGATGATGATGTTTTAGCAATGCATTTAGCTTATTTGAATACAATTGGACAAAATGCAATAGACAATGAAGAAATAGCTTATAGCTTACTAAAATATTTGATAGATAATTATAAAGATAAAATTGAAAAAAGATATGATATAATAGTTGACGAAGATAATAGAAATTTAATAGATAAAGCAAATGAAGAAGAGAAAAATTATGAGCAATTTGATAAAATATTAGCTGTCAGAGATAAAATTGCAAGAAAAAAAGGAGCAATTTTATCAGGTGGAAGAATAAATGAACAAAAAGTATCAGATATGATTTTAATGGATTTCCAATCTGGAAAATTAGGAAGAATATCAATAGAAAAACCATAGTTTTTATAATAAAAAAATTTAGATTATAGAAATATAAACAGAAATAAAAATATAATTATATTTTGAAGGTTTAAAATAAAAATTAAAAAGTAAAAATAAAAAATAGTAAAAAAATAATGATAAAAGATAAAAATAAAGAATATAAAAATAGGAAGTAAGAAATGGAATTTCAAGAAGAATTAATAACAAAAACAGAAAAAGAAATAAATATGATGTCACCACTTACATGGGCTTATGTAGGTGATAGTGTATATGAAATGTATGTAAGAACATATTTAAGCAATACGACTAATCTAAATCCACATAAATTGCACATATTGTCGATAAAGTATGTTAAAGCTTCTGCACAAGCTTATATATTAAGTAAATTAGAATTAACAGATGAAGAAAAAGAGATTGCAAGAAGGGGAAGAAATACAGAAAATCATCATTTGCCCAAACATTCATCTCCAGAAGAATATATGTATTCAACGGCATTTGAAGCATTGATTGGATACTTATATTTAACAAAAAGAAATGATAGATTACAAGAAATTCTTAAAAACTGTATAAAATTGGTTGACTAATGAGCTAAAATTTAGTATAATATCTAATGTTATGGCCCCTTGGTCAAGCGGTTAAGACGCAGCCCTCTCAAGGCTGAATCATGGGTTCGATTCCCGTAGGGGTCACCACACTTTTAGAAATTAGTCAAGCTAGAAAGGAATATAAAAATGAGTGTAAAGCAAGAAAAAACAGAAAATAAAAATGAATCAAAGTTAACATTTACAGTAGAAGCAGAGAAATTTGATGAAGCAATAATGGATGTATTCAAAAAAAGTGCAAAGTATTTTAATATACCTGGATTTAGAAAAGGAAAAGCACCATACAAAATAGTAGAAAGATATTATGGAGCAAATATTTTCTATGAAGATGCATTTAATGAATTAGTTCCAAAAGTATATGATGAAGAAATAGAAAAAAATAATATAGAAGCTGTAAGCAAACCAAAAATAGACATAGTTCAAATGGAAAAAGGTAAAGAGTTAATATTTACAGCTATAGTTGCAACAAAACCAGAAGTAAAACTAGGAAAATATAAGGGAATAAGCTTAAAAAATATAGAATATAAAGTAACTGATGAAGATGTTAACCACGAAATAGAACATATGGCTGAACACAATGCAAGAATGGTATCAGTTGAAGATAGAGCAGTAAAAGATCAAGATATAGTTACAATAGATTTTGAAGGATTTATTGGAGATGAAGCTTTTGAAGGTGGAAAAGCTGAAGGACAACAACTTACAATTGGAAGCAACACTTTTATTCCAGGATTTGAAGATCAAATAATAGGAATGAAAATTGATGAAGAAAAAGACATAAAAGTTACATTCCCAGAAGATTATTATTCAAAAGAATTAGCTGGAAAAGAAGCAAGATTCCATATTAAATTACATGAAATTAAAGAAAAAGAACTTCCAAAAATAGATGATGAATTTGCTAAAGATGTTAGTGAATTTGATACATTAGAAGAATTAAAAAAGAGCATAAAAGATAAAAAAGTTGAAGAAAATGAGCATAAAGCAAAACATGAAATGGAAGATAATGCAATAGATGAAGTATGCAAAAATACAAATATTGACATTCCAGAAGGTATGATTGATTTAGAAGTAGACAATATGATAGACAACATAAGTCAAAGACTACAATATCAAGGAATGAAAATGGAACAATACCTAAAAATGGTTGGAAAGACAGAAGCAGATTTAAGAAAAGAATTTAAGCCAGATGCAGAAAAGAATGTAAAGGCAAGATTAGTTCTTGATCAAATTATTGCAGACGAAAAAATTGAAGCTGATGAAAAATATGTAAAAGAAAAAATGGAAGAAATGAGTAAGCAATATAATAAAAAGATGGAAGAAATTGAAAAAAATGAAAAATTAAGAGAATATCTTGAAGACACATCAAAAACAGAATTAGCTATCAAATTAATAGTAGATAATGCTAAGAAAACAAAATAAAAGTATATAAGTTTAAAAAAGAAAAAGTTGGGAATAATCAAATTGAAATCCCAACTTTTTTATAAAAAAAGGTTGATATGTTTGAAAAAAAAATATATAATACAAAGTATTCAAATAAAATAAAATTCATATTATAATGTATGAAAAAATATTAAAAAATATATGATTTTAAACTGAAAAAATATTTGAAAATAAATATGGTTTTAGCCAAAAATAAAAAAGAAAGGAATTAAATCAATGAATGAATTAAATGATAGTTTAGTACCTTATGTAATAGAGCAAACATCAAGAGGAGAAAGATCTTTCGATATTTTCTCTAGACTTTTAAAAGATAGAATAATTTTTTTAAGTGAAGATGTAAATCCTACATCAGCAAGTTTAGTAATTGCACAGTTGCTATTCTTAGAGTCAGAAGATCCAGATAAAGAAATATCTTTATATATAAATTCACCTGGAGGTTCAGTAACAGATGGTTTAGGAATAATAGATACAATCAACTATATAAAATGTCCAGTAACAACAATATGTATTGGAATGGCAGCAAGTATGGGTGCATTACTTCTTACATCAGGAACAAAAGGAAGAAGATTTGCTACACCAAATGCTGAAATATTAATTCATCAACCATTAATAAGTGGTCAAGGTGGAGGTATATCAGGACAAACAACAGAAATAAAAATACAAGCTGACCAAATGTTAAAAACAAGAGAAAGAATTAATAGAATAATTAGTGAGACAACTGGAAAACCTATAGAGCAAGTTGAAAAAGATACAGAAAGAGATCATTATTTAACAGCTGAAGAAGCTTTAGAGTATGGATTAATAGATGGAATTATGGACAAAAGAAAATAAAAGGAGACTAAAAAATAATGCAAAAAAATGAAAGAATGATTAAGTGTTCATTTTGTGGAAAATCACAAAATGCAGTTAAGAAGTTGATTGCAGGTCCAGCAGGAGTATTTATATGTGATGAATGTATAAAAGTATGCGAAAATATTTTAGAAACTGACCAATATGAAGAAGAGGACACATATACTTTAGCAGAAGATGCGAAACTTCCTACTCCAGCAGAAATAAAGGGTATATTAGATGAATATGTAATAGGTCAAGACGAAGCTAAGAAAACACTTTCAGTTGCAGTATATAATCATTATAAAAGAATTGGAAATGAAGATGACAATGATGTTGAAATCCAAAAAAGTAATGTGTTATTGTTAGGACCTACTGGATGCGGAAAAACATATTTAGCTCAAACACTTGCAAAAATATTGCAGGTTCCATTCGCAATTGCAGATGCAACAACTTTAACTGAAGCAGGTTATGTTGGAGAAGATGTTGAAAACATCTTGTTAAAACTTATTCAAGCTGCAGATTATAACATAGAAAAAGCAGAAAAAGGAATTGTATACATTGATGAAATAGATAAAATTTCTAGAAAATCAGATAATCCATCAATTACTAGAGATGTTAGTGGAGAAGGTGTGCAACAAGCTTTACTTAAAATTATAGAAGGAACAGTTGCTTCAGTACCACCACAAGGAGGAAGAAAACATCCACATCAAGAATTTTTACAAATAGATACATCAAATATACTATTTATTTGTGGAGGAGCATTTGAAGGACTTGATAAAATAATAGGAGATAGAATTGGAAAAAAATCAATAGGTTTTGGCGCAAATGTTAAGAGTTCAATGGAAATTGACAAATATAGAATTTATGAAGAAATTTTACCACAGGACTTATTGAAGTTTGGATTAATTCCTGAATTTGTTGGTAGACTTCCAATAATTGCAACTTTGAGAGAATTAGATAAACAAGCTTTAATAGAAATAATAGAAAAACCTAAAAATGCTTTAACAAAGCAATATAAAAAATTATTTGAAATAGATGGAGTTGAATTAGAATTTACAAAAGAAGCATTAGAGATTATGGTTGATAAAGCATTAGAAAGAAAAACAGGAGCAAGAGGTTTAAGATCAATCATGGAAGAAACCATGAGAGATATAATGTATGAAATACCATCTAATCCTAAAATATCGAAATGCACTATAACTAAAGAAACTATTACAGAACATAAACCACCTGAAATTGTAATTGATGAAAATAAAACTGAAAATAAAAATAAGAAGAAATCAAAAAGTAAAAAAGTAGAAAATGAAGAGATTGCATAAAATTTAAAATGAAATGCACCGCAAATGTTAAATAAAAATATAACATTTGGAGGTGTATTTTTAATGATAATTAAGAAGTAATAGAATAAAATAAAAAATCCTATATAAAAAATTTATATAGGATTT
This sequence comes from uncultured Clostridia bacterium, assembly GCA_947588945.1. GTDB lineage: Bacteria > Bacillota > Clostridia > TANB77 > CAG-508 > CAG-793. The sequence goes on along the minus strand of CANPZY010000013.1, from coordinate 22,470 downwards.
TTTAGTATAAATTTATAGAATATAAAAATATAAATTCAAAATGTATTATTACTTATAAATTAGCAACCTCTGTTGTTTCCACCACAGCAGCAACATAATAATATAAGAATTATTATTATACAGCAACAGTCATTATCTCTTCCAAATCCTGACATTGTAAAAAGCCTCCTTTCTTACATAAGTTTCAACTTACCAGTTAGGTATGATGATCTAGTTACCACAGCAAGGTGGGTTAATTTCACAGCCACAATCGTTATTATCTCTACCACATCCGCAACAACATAGTAAAATAATTAAGATAATAAACCAAAGACAATCACCATTAGAACCTCTCATCTTAAATACCTCCTATCAAGATTTATAGATAATTTATAATTATCTACGTTAAAAAATCTTTAGTATGGTATATATTATTCATAATAAAATAATTTGGTTACGAATACTGTACAAAAATATTTTGAAATGATATAATCCATTTGAAAAATATAAGAATAAAGTGTCTATTAATAGATTATGTAACTTATAAATGTGGCTATGAATGGAATTAATAAGACTTAGAAAATTATATCTTAGGAAGGAATGATAGTTAATATGGGAAAAATTGTTTTATTGGATGATTTAACAATAAATCAAATAGCAGCAGGAGAAGTTATAGAAAGACCAGCATCAGCAGTAAAAGAATTAGTTGAAAACTCAATAGATGCAGGTGCAAAAAATGTTACAGTAGATGTAAAAAATGGTGGAATTTCTTATATTAGAGTAATAGATGATGGAAGTCGGAATAATGCCTGATGATATGGAAATTGCATTTGAAAGACATGCTACCAGTAAAATAAGAAGAGCAGAAGATTTAGAAGTTGTTAAATCAATGGGGTTCAGAGGTGAGGCATTAGCAAGTATTGCAGCAATAGCAAAAATTGAACTTGTATCAAAAACAGCAGATAGTGATATTGGCTATAAAGTAGTAGTAGAAGGTGGAGATATAATAGACAAGCATGAGGAAGGAACATCAAAAGGTACAAGCATAACAGTAAAGGAACTTTTTTATAATACTCCAGTAAGATATAAATTTTTAAGAAAAGATTTTACAGAACTAGGATATATAGAAGATGCAATTACAAGAATAGCAATAGCTAATCCAGATGTTGCAATTAAATTAATAAGTGCGGGTAAAACGATAATTCAAACAAATGGTAGCGGTAATTTAAAAGATTGTATTTATGCAATATATGGAAAAGAAATATCACAGAATATTTTGCCAGTTGATTATACTTATGAAGATATGCATATTACTGGTTGTATTGGAAAACCTGCAATATCAAGATCTAATAGATCTAACCAGTTATTTTTTGTAAATAACAGATATATAAAAGATAAAACTTTAACAAGTGCTGCAGAGCAAGGATTTAAAGGATTAGTTACAGTTGGAAAACATGGATTCTTGATTTTAAATATTGAAATGGATGCTAAAAAAGTAGATGTAAATGTGCATCCAACAAAGCTTGAAGTTAGATTTCAAGAGGAAGGAAAAGTGTTTAAAGCAGTATACCATGCAATAAAAGAAACTTTACTAAAAGGTGATTTAGTAAATGATACAGAAAAAGATTATAGTGATTTAACTCCAAATGATATGTTAAAGGAAATAAAAAATAAAGATAGAGTTGAAGCATGGGGATTAAATAAGAGTTTAGAAAACTCATCTATGGAAGATAAAAAGGAAGACGATAAAGATACTAAAAGTGTAACTCAAAGTTTATCTTCTAAAGATGATGATAGTTTATTAAATAATAAAACAGAAGAATTAAAGTTTAGTGATTTTAAAACTACAATAAAAGGCTTAGATGAAGAAACAAGAACAAAATTTGTTAAAGAAATAGCAAAAGCTACGACTCAACAAGAGATTTCTAGAGTATTAAATAATTTTACAAGCTTTTTGAAAAATAAAGAAGATAATGAAGAGGAGACAGATAAAGACGAAAAGAAAATAAATAATGATAAATTAGAAAAAGATGAATTAAAAGTAGAAATAAAAGCAGAAGATATAACAAAAAATGAAAAAGATGTAATTATTGACAAAGAAATAAAAGATGAATTAAATAAAAAAGAAATTAAAGAAGAAATAAAACAAGATAAATCAGAAGAAAATCTAACAAATAATGAAAATAAAGAAGAACTTTCATTTGAAGAAATGTATAAAAAGCTATTTGGTAGAAATATAGAAGATGCAAAAAAACAATATGAAGAGAAATTAAAAGAAGAAGAACAAAAATATCCAATATCACCAATAAAAGATAATGAAATATCTTTATTTGAACAAAAAGGAAGTAATCAAAAGCATCCTTATAAATTTATTGGAATAGCATTTAATACATATATTATTTTAACTATAAATAATGACATGTATATTTTAGATCAACATGCAGCACATGAAAGAATTATGTATGAAAAAGTAAAGAAGAATTATTATGATGAAGGCGAAAAGGATTCTCAAATAATGCTACTTCCAGACATAATTAATTTAAATAATAAGGAAATGGGAATATTTAAAGATAATAGAAGATTATTTGAAAGAGCTGGATTTATAGTAGAAGAATTTGGTGATAATACAATTAAATTAACTGGAGTACCAGAATTTTGCATAGATTTTGATACAAAGGAAATATTCTTAGAAACATTAGATGAAATAAATACTGTAGCAAGAACAGCAAAACAAGAATTAGAAGAAAAATTTTTATCTACAGTTGCTTGCAAAGCTGCAGTTAAAGCAAATATGGCACTTACAAAAGAAGAAGTTGATAATCTAATGGATGAATTATTGAAATTACCAAATCCATTTAGTTGTCCTCATGGCAGACCAACAGTAATAAAAATGTCTAAAACAGATATAGAAAAGAAGTTTTCAAGAAGATAAATAAAACTTATGAATAAAAAGGAACAAGATTATGATAAATATAATAGTAGTATTTTTAATAATATTAAATCTATTTTCAATTTTTATGCTATCTAAAATGTTAAAAGGAACAGAAACTCAATTTAAAGTAGTTTCTATAATAGCTTTAATAATAGTTAATTTTGTTATAGTAAATATAATATATTCGATAAGTCAGATAGGTATATCAGATGAAGTTGCAACAAAATCAAAACCAATGATTTTATTTACTGCATTTCCAATTAATCTTATTGCAATGGCATCACCAATTGCCGTTCAAATAAGAAAAGCAAGACTAAGTGAAATAGAAAAAGATAAATTCGTGAAAAATATTATAATATGTATTATAATAGATATTATTTTATTATGCATAGAATGTGCATACATAAAAAATATTCAATTTGGAATTGAAGAAATGGGAAGAAGAATAAATGGAAAAACCTAAAATTATAGTAATCTGTGGACCAACTGCTTCAGGAAAAACAGGTTTAGGAATTGAGCTTGCAAATAAGATAAATGGAGAGATAATATCTTGTGATTCAATGCAAATATATAAAGATATGGATATTGGGACAGCAAAACCTACTGAAGAAGAGAGAAAAATGGCAAAACATTATTTAGTAGATTTTGTTGAGCCAAATGAAAGATATAGTGTTTCAAATTTTAAAAAGGATGCAGAAGAAACTATAAAAGAAATATTAAATAAAGGAAAGCAACCTATTTTAGTGGGAGGAACAGGCCTTTATATAAATTCACTTATATATAATATTGTGTATAAAGAAGAAAAAATAGATTTAAATTTTCGAAAAGAATTAGATAATATTGACTTAAAGGAATTATATGAAAAGGCTAGTAAAATTGATCCAGAAGCTATAAAAAAAATTAGCCAAAATGATAGAAAAAGAATTACTAGAATTCTTGAAATATATCATTCTACTGGAAAAACAAAAACAGAACTTGAAAAAGAGTCAAGACATGAACTAGAATATGAATATAAAATATTTGTATTAAGCATGGATAGAGATATTTTATATGAGAGAATAAATAAAAGAGTAGATATGATGATAGAGGCTGGATTAATAGATGAAGTAAAGAATATTTTAGGAAAGTATAAAGAATTTCCAACAGCGATGCAAGGACTAGGTTATAAAGAAGTAGTAGAATATTTAGAAAACAAAATTAGTAAGTATGAAATGATTGAAAAAATAAAGCAGGAATCTAGAAGATATGCAAAAAGACAATTAACGTGGTTTAGATCATATAAAAATGCAATATGGTTAGATGGAATAAAAAATACTAAAGAAGAAAATGCACAAATAATTATAGATAACATGTAAAAACAAGTTGAATTTTTTAGATAAGGAGATTTAGTTGAAAAAGAGAATAGATGAACAAAAGAATATAAAAAAGCAAAAAAAACTTAATAACTTTAAGCTTGTATTAATTGCGTCTATTTTAATCATAATTATAATTTATGTAATTGCATCAATAACAAATTTAATAATAAATCCAACAAATACAGTAATTGTAAAAAAAGGAAAAATATCTAAAGAAGAAACAGATAATGGCTATATAATAAGAGATGAAGTAGTGGTAAAGGGAGAAAACTACAAAAATGGAATGGAACAAATTGCTGATGAAGGAAGCAAAATTGCAAAAGGAGAGTCAATATTTAGATATTATTCTAATGGAGAAGAGGGCTTATTAGAAAAGATAAAAAGATTGGATTTAAAAATTCAAGAAGCAATAGAAAATAATAATAATGATTTACTTTCAGGTGATACAAAATTATTAGATAGTCAAATTAGTGCTAAATTAATGAACATTAATGAACTTAACAATATTCAATCTATTCAAGAACTAAAAAAAGAAATTAATAATTATATAACTAAAAAAGCAAAAATTGCAGGTGAATTGAGCCCAAGTGGTTCATATTTAAAAAAATTAATTGATGAAAGAAGTGGATATGAAAATGAATTAAATTCTGGCTCTGAATACATAACTTCACCAATTAGTGGAATAATATCATATAGAGTAGATGGACTAGAAGAAACATTAACACCAAATGGTTTTGCAAAATATGATAAAGATTTTCTATCAAAATTAAATTTAAAAACAGGTCAAATTATATCAACTAGTAATGAAACAGGTAAAATAGTAAATAATTTTATTTGCTACATTGCATGTACGTCTAGAACACCAGAGGCTAATTCTGCCAATGTTGGGGATAAAGTTAGTATTTTATTACCAAGTGGTAAAGTTGTTAAGGCAACTATAGAATATATAACAAGAGAAAATGATTCAGAAGTAACACTAATATTTAGCTTTACTCAAGGAATTGAAGAATTGTTGCTATATAGAAAAATAATATTTAACATAATATGGTGGGATAGTTCTGGATTTAAAGTACCAAATACTGCCATTATAACAGAAAATAATTTAAATTATGTAATAAGAACTAAAGCAGGATATTTAGAAAAAGTGTTGATAAAATTAGTAAAACAAGAAGATGATTATTCAATTGTGACAAATTATAGTACATCAGAAATAGATGAATTAGAAATAAGTGAAAATGTAAAAAATGGAATTATGCTTTATGATGAACTAATTGTAGAGCCAACAGAAGAACAAATACAAGAAACAAAATAATATATGTTGTAGTTAGTCTCTGCAAATAACTGTAAAATATTATATTTTAAAAGTATAAAAAATATTACAATAAAGTTACAGAATAATTAAATAACAATTACATTTGAAAAAACTGCTTGACAATAATTGAAAAAAAGTAGATACTAAGTTTAGTCGTATAACGAATGAAAAAATATTAGGAGGTTTATTTTTAGATGGCAAATGTAGTAAATAAGTTGTGGAATATGATAAATATGAATACAGCAGAAGATGATAATTATGATGATGATTATGATATAGAAGATAATGGATATGAAGATGAAGTTGAAGAAACAAGAGGTTTCTTTGGCAGAAAAAATAATAAAGTTACTAGTATTCAACCACAAGCTAGAATGGTAATAACACAGCCAACAGATTTTGAAGAAGCAGAAAGAATATGTGATTTATTAAGAGAAAAGAAATCAATAATTATAAATTTAGAATATGTAAATAAAGATGTAGCAAGAAGAATTATTGATGTTATTAGTGGAGCTGTTCATGTATTAGATGGAGAAATGCAAAAGATATCTAACTCTATTTTTGTAGTTGCTCCATACAATTATGAAATATCTAATAATTTAAAGGAAGAAGCTAAAGGACCTGTTTCTTGGTTAAAAGGAAACAATTAAGATTATATTAAAGGATATTTATTGACTTGTCTAGGGAGGAAAAAATGATTACACCATTAGAAATCGAAAATAAAAAATTCTCAAAAAAGACTTTAAATGGTTATGATCCAGAAGAAGTAGATGAATTTTTAGATGACTTAACAAAAGATTATGAAACATTATATAAACAAGTTGCAGAGAATAGAGAAGAAGTTGAAGAATTAACAGAAAAATTAAAACATTATACACAAATAGAATCAACTTTGCAAAGTACTTTACTTTTAGCACAATCTGCTTCAGAAGAAGTAAAAAGCGCTGCCCAAAAACAAGCAGATCAAATTATAAAAGAAGCTGAATTAAAAGCAAAAGCATCTACAGAGGGAATAGAGCAAGAGACTATAGAAAAACAAAAAGAATTAAAAGATATAAAAAAACAATTTGATGTATACAAAGCTAAGATGGAATCTTTATTAATCGCACAATTAGAGATACTTAAAGAAATTAAAGATGATGATGATGAATAATAACATTTTTGTAATAAAAAGGAGAGATAAATGGCATTTTTTCATTTATCTCTTTATTTTATGGAAAAAGTATGATACAATACAACTGTTACATATACATTAAAGAATTATTACAATTTAATTTATGCTATTGACAATTGACTAAATAAGGATAAAATAAGTGTATGAGAGTAATTGGTGGAAAAGCAAGAGGAACGAAAATAAGCTCAATAGAAAGTAATTTAACTAGACCGACACTTGATCGTGTAAAAGAATCATTGTTTAATATTATACAATATGAAATTAAAGATGCTATCATTTTAGATTTATTTGCGGGAAGTGGAGCTCTTCGGAATCGAAGCACTTAGCAGAGGCTCGTCAAAAGCATATTTTTGTGATAAAAATATTGAAGCTGTAAAAATGATAAAACAAAACTTAGAAAAAACTAACTTATTAGAAAAAGCAATAATATTTAATGCAGACTATAAAAAATGTTTAGAAAAGATAGAAGAGAAAATTGACATTATTTTTATAGATGCACCATATAAAGATGATCTATCAGTAGATAGTGTAAAAAGAATTATAGAAAAAGGCATTTTAAACAAAAAAGGAATAATGATTTTAGAAACAGATGAAATATCGAGAGATGAAAAAGAATTAGAAAATATTGAACGAATAAAAATAGTAGACAAAAGAAAATATGGAAGAGCAAATTTGATATTTATAAAAGAGGAGAACTAAAATGGAGATTTTTACATTATTAGAATCATTAGAAGACTTAGTTGAAAATAGTAAAAAAGTGCCTTTATCAGATAAATGCATAGTAGAACAAAGTGAAGTCTTAGAATTAATAAAAGAGATTAGATTAAAATTACCAGATGAATTAAAGCAAGCTAAGTGGGTACAAGAAGAAAGAGAAAGAATTTTAGCTGAAGCAAAAAAAGAAGCAGATGATGTTGTTAAAGAAGCAGAAAATAGAATTATATCAATGATTGATGAACATGAAATAACCAAAAAAGCATATGAGCAAAAGAATGAAATAATGTCTGTTGCAAATGAGAATGCAAGACAAATTACGCAAGGTGCTAGAGAATATGCAGATGGCATATTGAAATCTCTTTCAAGTTCATTAGAATCTGTATTAAAAGAAATAGATCAAAATAGAAAAGAGCTTAAATAAGAAAGATAATAAAACTAATAGAAAAAATCAAGGAGTTTCTTGAAAAATGGAATATAATAATGATAATAAATTTAAAATAATAATTACTGTTTCAGTAATTATTATTTTAGTATTAGCAATAGTTATTGGAGTAATGTATACAATAAATGAATCAAAAAGTGATAATACATTAAATCAAACTATAGAAATAAATGAAACAGAAAAAAAAGAATTAGAAGAAACTAAGATTGCACAAAAAGTGGTGGAAAACACAATTATAGAGAATGAAGGAGATGAAGAATTAAATAAAAGGTATGGAAAAATAGACATAGTATGGGTAGATAAGGATAATAATATTATCTCAGAGCCACTTGCTCCAGTATTAAAAGGAATGACACCTGTAAAATATTCTATGAAAGATAGAGATTTTGTAAATACTACTGAAAATGATAAAGAGTGGTATAATTATGAGGAAAAGAAATGGGCTAATGCAGTAGATAAAGAAAGTTATTTTGTTTGGATTCCAAGATACGCATATAAAATAACATATTATTCAGATAATACATATACTACACCAATTGGATATAGTGATTATAGAGGAATTTTAAAAATTAATAAAGATGATTCGCTCACAAGAATAAATACAAATAATCAAGGTTTAATAGAAGTAGGAAATCATTATATTTTATCACCAGCCTTTAGTCGTGATATAGCAAGCGGATATAGAAACGGAGGATGGGATTCAAATATAAGCGGTATTTGGGTAGCTAAGTATGAAATGAGTATGGAAACTAATGGTATACATACTGAAACAGAAAATAATCAAATAGGAAATGTTTTAATAAATGATAATATAAAAGCGGTAAGCAAGCCAGGTGTTTCATCATGGAGGAATATATCAATAGGAAACAGCTATGTAAACGCATTTAATTATAATAGAGAATTAGAAAGTCACTTAATGAAGAATAGTGAATGGGGAGCAGTAGCATATTTGGCATATAGTAAATATGGAATAAATTCAACACAATTAGAGATAAATAAAGATACTAATTATACAACTGGTGGCTCAGAAACAATAACTCAAGTTTATATTTATAATGTAAATGAAAGTACAACTGGAAATAATACAGGAATATACGATTTATCTGGTGGCGCTTGGGAATTTACAGCAGGATATATAAATAATGGTTATTCAGGAATAAATACTTACGGTGGAAAAGAAGAAGGATATCTTTGTGAAAATGCAAGAAATACTAAATATAAGATGGTTTATTCTCATGGAGATAATGATGATGGTATGAAATATGATAGAAAATATGCAATCGAGAACTATTTGTTAAATAAATCAAAAAGAGGAGAGGCTATATTTGAAACGTCAACAGCCGGTTTTGGAACAGATAGTTGGGGAACGAGTTCAAGCTTTTTTATTCAACAAGATACACCTTTTTTTGCAAGAGGTGGAGATTTCGCTAACAATGCGGGGGCAGGATTATTTAGTTATACAGGTTCAAATGGACAGCAAGATGCTGGAACTGGATATAGAGTAGTAATTGTTTGCGGTTAGAAATTTTATACAAAAGTTATTGCAAAAATGAAAAGTATATGCTAAAATAATACATATTGAATATTAAAAACAAGATATAAGATAAGGTAAATAAAACAAGACTTTTAAGAGAGCTAGTGGTGGTGAGATGCTAGTAAGAAACTATTTATTTATTATCACTTATATAGGTTGCTTAGTCGAAAAAGTAGACTAAGACGTGTAATCAGCGTTAATGATAAATGAGGTTGATTTTATTTTTAAATCAATAAATTTAGGTGGTACCACGGCTTTCGTCCTAATAGATAAATTCTATTTAGGCGAAAGCTTTTTTGAATATTTTAATATAAAAAAAGTAATCAACTAAAAGTACAGAAAGAAGGGGTAAAAGAATTATGAGTAACGAAGAAAAAAAGGATTATAGTGCAACACTTAATTTGCCAAAAACAGATTTTCCAATGAGGGGAAATTTGCCAGAAAAAGAACCAGAAATCCAAAAAGAAATGTTTGAAAATCATTTATATGAAAAAGTTTTGGATAAAAATAAAGGAAAAAAACATTTTGTTTTACATGATGGACCTCCTTATGCAAATGGTGAAATACATGCAGGACACGCCTTAAATAAGATTTTAAAAGATACAATAGTTAGATATAAATCAATGAAAGGTTTTTATGCTCCTTTTGTACCTGGATATGATACGCATGGAATGCCTACAGAAAAGAAAGCTATTGAAAAATTAGGATTAGATAGAGATAAAATACCAGTAACAGAGTTTAGAAATACATGTAAAGAATTTACAAAAAAATATAAAGATATACAAACAGAAGGATTTAAGCGTTTAGGTGTACTTGGCGAGTGGGATAATCCATACATAACTTATGACCCAAAGATGGAAGCAAGACAAATAGGTGTATTTGGAGATATGTACAAAAAAGGCTACATCTATAAAGGTTTGAAGCCTGTTTATTGGTGTACTGATTGTGAAACAGCTTTAGCAGAGGCAGAAATTGAATATAAAGATGTAACTGGGGAATCTATATATGTTAAGTTCCCAGTAGAAGATTCAAAGGGATTGTTTGATAAAAAAGACACATCTTTTGTAATCTGGACAACAACTCCTTGGACACTTCCAGGAAATACTGGTATTACAATAGGACCAGACTTTGAATATAGCATAATAGATATTGGAAAAGAAAAAATAATAATTGCAACAGAGCTAACTGAAAAAGTTATGAAAATCTTTGAAATAGAAGATTATAAAACAGTAAAGACATTTAAAGGAGAAGAACTTGAAGGTGTTCTTTGCAAGCATCCATTTATGGATAGAACATCAAAAGTTGTTTTAGGAAGTGAAACAACAGTTAATGTTGATTTAGTAGAAGGTACTGGTGCAGTTCATACAGCTCCTGCATATGGTAAAGAAGACTATTTACAAGGTTTAAAAGATAAGCTTCCTATGATAGCTGCAATTGATAATAAAGGACATCAAACAGATGATGCCGGAATATTTGCCGGAATGTTTTATGCAAAATCTAATAAAGAAATAACAAAATGGTTAGATGAAAATGGTTATCTTTTAAAACAAGTTCCAATTTCTCACTCATATCCACATTGTTGGAGATGTAAAAAGCCAATAATCTTTAGAGCAACACCACAATGGTTTGCATCAGTAGATGGATTTAGAAAAGAAGTGTTAGAGGCAATAAAAACTGTAAATTGGCATCCTGACTGGGGTGAGGAAAGAATGGCAGGTATGATTGAAGGAAGAAATGACTGGTGCATTTCAAGACAACGTACTTGGGGAGTTCCACTTCCAATATTCTACTGTAAAGATTGTGAAGAACCTTATGTTACAGAAGAATCTATAGAAAAGATTAAAGAGATAGTAAAAGAAAAAGGTACAAATGCTTGGTGGGATAAAGACGCAAAAGATTTAATGCCAGAAGGAGCAAAATGTCCAAAATGTGGTTCGACTAAGTTTACTAAAGAAAAGGATATTATGGATGTTTGGTTTGATTCAGGTTCTACACATCAAAGCGTTCTAGTAGAAAGAGGATTAGATTATCCAGCAGACCTTTATCTTGAAGGAAATGACCAATATAGAGGATGGTTCCAATCATCACTTCTTACATCAGTTGCAGTAAATGGTATAGCTCCATATAAAGAAGTATTATGCTGTGGATTTGTTGTGGATGGTCAAGGCAGAAAAATGTCAAAAAGCTTAGGAAATGGTGTATCACCAATAGATGTATCAAATAAATTTGGTGCAGATATTTTAAGACTTTGGGCATTATCGTCAGACTATTCAATGGATGTAAACTTATCAGATGATATTTTAAAAGGTATATCAGATGTTTATAGAAAAATAAGAAATACTGCAAGATATATTTTAGGAAATACATCAGATTTTGATCCAGATAAAGATGTTGTAGAATATGAAGATTTACAAGAAATTGATAAATGGGCATTAACAAGATTAAATAAATTAATTAAAGATTGCATAAGAGATTATGATAATTATAATTTTGGAAACTGCTACCATGATATAAATCAATTCTGCGTAGTTGATATGAGTAACTTCTATTTAGACATTATAAAGGATAGATTATATACAGAAAAAGCTGATTCAAAGGCAAGAAGAGCAGCACAAACAACAATGTATTATATTTTACAATCATTAGTAAAAATACTTACACCTATGATACCATTTACAGCAGAAGAAATCTGGAAAGTAATGAGACATACAAAAAATGAAAATGTAGAAAGTCCAATGCTTACAGATTATCCAACAGCTAATGACAAATGGGATGACGAAAAATTAAGCGATAAATGGGAAGAAATCATAAAGGTCAAAAATATTGTTGCAAAAGAACTAGAGTTAAAGAGAGCAGAGAAAACAATAGGAAATTCATTAGATGCTAAAGTTACAATTTATGCAGAAGATGATGAATATAAGTTCTTAAAAGAAAATGAAGAATTAATTAAAACAGTATTAATAGTATCAGGATTAAAAATAGAACAAAATAATAGAAAGCTAGAAGTTAAACTTGGTGTTAAAGTTGAACACGCAGATGGTGAAAAATGTGAACGTTGCTGGATGTTTGATGAACATACTGAAGATGGACTTTGCCCAAGATGTAAAAAAGTTCTAGAAAAATAATTATAAAAGCTAACTGAAATTTAAAGAAAGGACTTAATTAATATTTAAGGCAAAAAATATAATGGAATTAACTGAATTTAATTATGATTTACCAGAAGAATTAATTGCACAAGTGCCAATAAAAAATAGAGATGAATCTAGATTATTAGTTTTAGATAGAAATACGAAATCTTTTGAAGATAAAGTATTTAAAGACATAATCGATTATTTAGAACCCGGAGATTGCTTAGTTAGAAATAATACAAAAGTACTTCCAGCACGACTTTATGGAAAAAAGGAAACTGGAGCAAATGTTGAATTTGTACTTTTAAATAATATTGAAGGCGATATATGGGAGTGTATGGTAAGACCAGGGAATAAACTTCGTGTTGGTGCAAAAGTAATATTTGGTGATGGACTATTAAAAGCAGAAATATTAGAAATTCTAGAAGACGGAACTAGAAAAGTTAGATTTGATTATAATGGAATATTTAATGAAATACTTGATAAAATTGGACTTATGCCACTTCCACCTTATATACACGAATCATTAAAAGATAATGATAGATATCAAACAGTTTATGCAAAATATTTAGGCTCAAGTGCAGCTCCAACGGCAGGACTTCACTTTACAGAAGAACTCTTGAAAAAAATAGAAGAAAAAGGTATTGTCATTGCAAATGTTACACTTCACGTTGGAATAGGAACTTTTAGACCAGTAAAAGAAAAAAATATTGAGGACCATCATATGCATACAGAGCATTTTTATATAAAAAAAGAAGATGCTGATAAGATTAATAATGCAAAGAAAGCAGGAAAAAGAGTTATTTCAGTGGGAACAACTTCATGTAGAACACTAGAAACAGTTGCTGATGAACAAGGTTTTGTAAAAGAAACAGAAGGAGACACCGGAATATTTATTTATCCAGGATATAAGTTTAAATGTATAGATGCACTTATTACAAATTTTCATTTACCAGAATCAACATTATTAATGCTAGTTTCAGCCTTTGCTGATAAAGAAACAATATTAAAAGCATATAAACATGCAGTAGATGAAAAATATAGATTTTTTAGCTTTGGAGATGCAATGTTTATAAAATAAAAATCTATAGTAAAATGGAGAAACATAATATTATAACTTATTTGAAATAAAGGAAAAAAATAAAAAAAACGGAGAAGAAAAATGGATAATAATAATTTACCAATAAAAGTAAATAACAAATTATCTTTACAAAGTAAAAGAAACATAAGAAGAGTTGGAGAAAAATTAAAAAAAATTGGAAAAATTACTGTAGATATTGGCATTTCTGCTGCAGGTATTGTTTTAATGGCTGTTCCATCAAGTCCATTATTAGCAGTGTTAGGTGCTGGAATTTACGCAGTAGGTGGAACTAAGGCTATTAAAAAAACAATATATAAAAAATATGATGATATGTTATTTTTAACAAGAAGAAATTTAAAAGGTGAACGAAAAATATTTCAAGACGCAACAGATGTGAGAGGCTTAAAAATAATGAAAGATTTTAAAGCAGGAGAAAAAGCAGCGCTAATGGGACTACAGACATTAGTTGGATTACAAAGATATAAGCAAGAAGCAGAAGACTTGAAACAGAAAAAAATTCCAATTGAAAATAAAGATTATTGTGCATATAATACAGTATTTTCAACAGTAACACATGGTATAAACATAAAAACATTTCAAGCTTTAAATGATTTAGGATATATTAATATAGATTCTCTCGAGGATAAAGGGGAAAGTAGTCTAGTATTTGAAAAACTTACATTTGGGCAACTAAAAATTAAAAATATTCTAAAAAAAGAATCTCATTTAGAAAAAGTCAAAATGCAAAAAATTAAATTTAGATTAACTGATAAACCTTTTGATTTAGAACAGTTATACAATGAATATTTGCAACTAAAAAATAGTAAAGACGTTAATGATATGGCTCGTTTACAGAAAGTTGATTCAGTTGTAAGAATCATGAGACTTCTAAAGAGAAGAAAAATTGATATAGAAAGAGATAAATTAGGGATGTTAAAGATTAATTATCATGCTGATAAATCATTTGCAAATAGAATGGAAGCTTTAAATCCAAAGAAACAAAATGAATTTTTTGAAGAATTAAAAGTTGATCAGAGTATGAATAGACAGATTCAACTTGAGAAAGAGAATGATCAGATAGAACAACTTAATAATGATGTAAGAGATAATCGAAATATTTCTGATGAAACAGATGAAATGCAAAAATAATAAAAATTGGAAGGAATAGAATAAATGGAACCATCAGTAACTTATGAATTGTTACATACAGATAAACAAACAGGTGCAAGAAGGGGAGTAATACATACACCTCATGGAGATATACAAACTCCTATATTTATGCCTGTTGGGACTCAGGCTACGGTAAAATCAATGACAGTAGAAGAACTAAAAGAAAATGGAGCACAAATAATTTTATCAAATACATATCATTTATATCTAAGACCAGGAAGCAAACTTGTAAGAAAAGCTGGTGGACTTCATAATTTCATGAGATGGGACAAGCCCATACTTACTGATTGTGGCGGATTTCAAGTATTTAGCTTAAGCGATTTAAGGACAATAACAGAAGATGGAGTTGAATTTAAATCACATTTAGATGGAAGCAAACATTTTTTTTCACCAGAAAAAGTAATGGAAATTGAAGAAGATTTAGGGGCAGATATAATAATGTCATTTGATGAATGTTGTCCATATCCATCAACTTATGAATACACTAAAAATTCAATGGAAAGAACAACAAGATGGGCTAAAAGATGCAAGGAAGCACATAAAACAAATCAAGCTTTATTTGGAATTATACAAGGTGGATTTTATGAGGATTTAAGAAAGCAATCTGTAAAAGACTTAGTAGAACTAGATTTTCCGGGTTATGCAATAGGAGGAATAAGTGTAGGAGAGCCAAAGGAGAAATTTTTAGAAATCTTAAGAATGACAGCACCTCTCTTACCAGAAAATAAGCCTAGATATTTAATGGGAGTAGGAACACCAGATTATTTATTAGAAGCAGCAATGGCAGGTATAGATATGTGTGATTGTGTTTTACCAACAAGAATTGCAAGAAATGGAACAGCAATGACATCAAAAGGAAAAGTCGTGGTAAGAAATGCAGAATATGCAGAAGATTTTAGACCTTTAGATAATGAATGCGATTGTTATGCTTGCAAAAACTATACAAGAGCATACATAAGACATTTAGTAAAATGTGGTGAGATTTTAGGTGTAAGATTACTTTCTATTCACAATATAAAATTCTTGACTAATTTGATGGAAAGAGTTAGAATTGAGATTGAAAATGACAATTTAGGAAATTTTGTTAAAGAATTTTATGAGAAATATGGTTATACAAAAGAGGAAAATTAATGTTGAAATTATTTCTTGTTCAACTAAATATTTTGCCTTAGGAAGGAATGGTGAAAAATATGGATTTAATGCCAGAAAATCCTATACAAGAAAAGAAAAAAGGAAAGGTAAGTATACCACTTGTAATAGTTTTGGTATTAATAGTAATTTTAATAATTACTGCAGTTATAATATGGGTTTATGCACAAAAGTTGCAAACGCAACTTTTTAAGGTTAGTATAGATGGATTACAAAATACTAAAGCAAGTAATGAAGAAGGTTTATTCATTATACAAGATGGAAAAGTATATACATCAATTAGCAATATTTGTCCTTATGTTGGTTATATTTATTATCCAGGGGGATATAAACAATTTTCTGAAGATAGAACAAAATGCTATGTAAATAATTCTAAAGAAATTGTTACATTTGCTTCAGGTTCAAATGAAATAGTAAAATATCCTCGGTACAGGAAATTTGCAACCACAGACTTTTGAAATAGATGAGGAAGTTATGTTAAAGGGAGAAAACTTATATATAAGTAGTAAAGGACTTTCAAGAGCTTTTAATTTAAATATAAGTTATGATGATAGTACAAATACAGTAATAATACAAACACTACCTTATTTAACAACATATTATGAAGGTGCAATTGCTAACGCTAGTTTAGAAAAGTCAAATTTCTCTGATCAAGTAAAATTTAATAATGAAAAAGCTATACTTAATAATTTAATAGTTGTACAAGATGAAGGTACAACACTTTATGGTGTAAATTTAATTAGCAGTAATGGTACAATAAATTCAGTTATTACTCCAAGATATACACAAGTTGAGTATATGGAAGGAACAGAAGATTTTATTGTTACGACTGAAGATAAAAAAGTAGGAATAATTGGTAGTGATGGAATTACAAAAGTTAGACCAGACTATGATAAAATAGAAATAATTGATAAAAATGCTGGATTATATTTAGTTACAAGTAGCAATAAGCAAGGTGTAATTAACAGTAATGGAAAAATCATAATTCATCAAGATTATGATACTATAGGACTAAATGCAAATTCATATAATGACGCAAATGTAACAAATCGATATTTATTATTTGGAAATGCTATACCAGTTTCATTAAATGAGAAATGGGGCTTAATTGATAAAAATGGTGAAACGATTGTACCTGTTGAGTATGACGGAATAGGCTGTAGAGATGTACCTAATACAGGAAATAGAAATACAAGTTCAGTAGTAGTTATTCCAGATATAAAAGGTATTGTTGTTGAAGTTGATAATGCAAATCAAAATAATAATACAGTAACTAGAAAATATGGAATTGTTAGCAATCTTGGTGAGCCAATGATAAATATTGTTTTAGATAATGTTTATTCAACAACAATAGCAGATGTAACAACATATTATGTAACATTCCAAAATCAAGCATTAGACATTGTAAATTGGTGGTATGAAGAACAATCAAAACAAAATAATGAAAATGAATCTCAAAATAATGATAATATTCAAGAAAATAACGATGATATTCAAAACAGCAATGATAGTAATGAGGAAAGTGATGATATAGTTCAAAATAGTCAAATTCAACAAAATGATGATATAGTTCAGGATGTACCAATTCAGCAAGATGATGATATAATTCAGGATGAGCAGATTCAGCAAGATGATGATATAATTCAGGATGAGCAAATTCAGCAAGATGATAATATAGAAGAATAAATTTTATTCATTTCAAAATTTTTATTTGTAAAATGAAAGGAAATAAAAATGGAGCTAAAAGATATTTTAACAACTATTGTAGTAATTATAATGATATTACTTATATATTATGTCTCTTTTGCAGAAAGAAAAAGACAAGAAAAAAATATAAAAAAGATGCAAGATGAATTAAAAAAAGGAGACAAAGTAATAACTTATTCTGGATTATCTGGGGTAATAAATACAATCGAAGATGATAGAATAATCTTAGAAACTAATCCTGATAAAGTAAAATTATCTATTGAAAAGTGGGCTGTAGCAGGATTAGATGATAGAGATATAAAGTAATAAAATATATATACTTCTGCATATAATTGAATCAAATATGGTTTATAGGTAAAACCAAAAACCTAAATAAATTTTATAAGGTGGAAGTATATATGGAAAATGTAAAAAAATTAGATGAAGGCTCAAAAACTAATAATTTGATAAAAATAATAAAAGGTAGTATAATATCAATATTAATATCTATGGTATTATTATTAATATTATCAATTATTCTTACATTTACTAATGTATCAGAAAATATAATACCAACTTCGGTAATTACTATAGCAGCTTTAAGTATACTAATAGGAAGTATTTTAAGCACAATGAATATTCATAAAAATGGATTACTAAATGGTGCAATTGTAGGTGGAATTTATATAATTTTTATATATTTATTATCAAGTATAGCTATAACGGGCTTTACATTTAACATAAAAACGGTTATAATGTTAGTGGCTTCAATTTTAGCAGGAGTAATTGGAGGAATAATTGGAGTGAATATACATAAATAAATTTAGGAGGAAAAATGAAAACGCAGAAAAAATTAAACATAGCTTTAACTATATTAGTAATTATATTAGTATCATTAATATCATTTGTAGGGATATATCATTTAGATAAGAATCAAATGGTAAGTTCGTTACCAAATTATATATTAGGAACAGATGCAAGTGGATATAGATTTATAACTTTAGTGCCTTCAGAGATACAAACTGAAAATGAAAATGAGAGTATAGATTTAGGCGAAGCAAAAGTAGAAGATAATTCTATAGAAACAGAAAATAATATAGAAAATGAAAATACAGAAAATACGGTAGAAGATAATTCTGCAGAAAAAGAAAATGAAAAATTAAATAATTATAAAAAAGCCGAAGAAGTATTTAGAGCGAGATTAAAAGCTTTAAAAATTGATGACTTTATTTTAGCATTTGATAATAAAACAGGAAAAATAGAATTATCACTTCCAGAAAATGAACAAACAGATATTATTTTATCAGATTTAGTTCAAAAGGGTAATTTTGAGGTATCAGATACAAATACAGGAGAAGTTTTGCTTACTAATAAAGATGTAAAAAGTGTAAATGTTAGAGCAACAGATACTTATGGTTATTCTATTGTAGGAATGGATATTAATTTTAATTTAAATGGAACAAAAATATTTAAAAATATTACAGAACAATATAATTCAGATGCAACAGTTATAGTAAATGCAGTAGATAATGAAACAGCAGAAGATAGTACTGATGAATCAGATAATAATGTTTCAGAAGCAACAACTGAGGAAAATGCTACACAAGAGAATACATCAGAAGAGAATACATCAGAGGAAAATGCAACTGATGAAAATACAACTGATGAAAATGCAGTAGATGAATCAGGGGCTAGTGGTGAAGAAGTCAAAAAAACAATTGATTTAAAAATAGATGATACAGTAATGCTTTCAACAAGTTTTGATGAAGTTATAGATAGTGGAAAATTAGAGTTATCAATGGGGTCTTATGTAGATGCAAACGATCTTCAATCTGCATTATATGGTGGTTATAATATAGCAGCTATAATTGAAAATGATCCATTACCTATTGATTATGAAGTTACAGGAAACATTTATGTTGGCGGAAGAATACAAACAAGTGATATAAATACAATAATTTATGTATTAATTGGAATAGGTGTAATAATCTCAATTGCTATGATAATAAAATTCAAGATGAAAGGAGTATTAAGTACAATACTTTCAGTTGGATATATAGCAGTGTTATTAATCGCATTAAGATATACTAATGTAACATTATCATTAGAAGGAATATTTGCTATAGGATTTGCATTTATACTGGATTTAGGATTCTATTATGTGTTATTTGAAAAATTAAAGGATAAAAAATTAACAAGAGAAGAAAAAATTGAAAACTATGATAAAACACTTAAAAAGTATTGTATGTCTATAATTCCATTGATAATATTATCAATTATATGTTGTTTTATAAATTGGGATTCAATTTACAGCTTTGGAATGGTTACATTCTGGGCAATAGATATAAGCATACTTTATAATTTAATAGTTACTAATTTTATAATAAGAAGTAAATAATTTAAACATAAATTGATTAATAAAGGATTATAGGAAACCTTAAAAACCTAAATATATTACAAGGAGCAAAAATAGTAAAATGAAATCAAAAAAAATATTATATATAGCATTAGTTATAATATTTATCATTGCAATTATATTGACTGCAACAATTGGATTAAGAGTAGACTTAAATTATGCTGAAGGAAATACTATAACATTTACAGTAGGAAAAAGTATTACTACTAAAGAAATAAAAGAAATTGCATCTCAAATATGGAATTCAAAAAATATTCTAGTTCAAGAAGTTGAATTATTTGGTGATAGTGCAATTATAAAAGTTACAGAAAATGTTACAGATGAGCAAGTTCAAGATTTATGTTCAAAGATTAATGAAAAATATGGAGTAGAATTAACATCAAGTAGTTTTTCTATAGAACATATTTCAAATGTTAAGCTAAGTAGTATAATAGAACCTTATATAATTCCATTTGGATTATCTACTTTATTAATAGTAGCATTTTATGCTGTTAGATATAAGGGAACCAAAAAGATGGTGGAACTTATAAGAAATTTAATTATATCAGAAGGCTTATTGTATAGTATATATGCAATTGCAAGAATTCCAGTAAATGAATTAGTAATGTCAATAGCACTTTTTGTATATGCTCTAGCAGTATTTATTAGTACGATTAAGAGTGAAATGCAATTAGACACTAAATCAGCAAAAAAGGAAGAAAACAAACCTGAATAGGCTATATTATGCAAATAAATATTTATATAAAATAAGAAAATATAATAAATTATTAATTATATTTTCTTGTTTTTATATATGGAAATATGACTTTAAATTAATTAGATTTTTATTAAAATATTATATAAATAGGAGATTAAACTAGTGCAAATAAAAAAAGTAAATGAAGAATTAAAATACATAGAAAAAATAAAAGAAATGAACAAAAATAAAAGTCCTAAATATCATATTCTAACAATGGGATGCCAACTGAACGAAAATGATTCTGAAAAAATCAGCGGTATGCTTAATGAAGCAGGATATTCAAAAACTGAAAAGATAGAGAATGCTGACTTAATAATTTTTAATACTTGTTGTGTTAGAGAAAATGCAGAAGAAAGACTTTTTGGAAAATTAGGAGAAGTAAAAAAATATAAGGAAGAAAAAGGAACAATTATAGCTATAGGTGGTTGCATGATGCAAGAAAAACATATAACCAATAAAATAAAAGAAAGTTATAAGTTTGTTGATATAGTTTTTGGTACACATACTCTAGAGCAATTTCCTAAAGATTTATATGAATCAATTAAAGAAAAAAAGAAAATTGAAGATGTAATAGATATTGATGGAATTGTATATGAGGGTGTTCCAGTTTACAGAGAAGATAAAATTAAAGCATCAGTTACAATAATGAATGGATGCAATAATTTTTGTACATATTGTATAGTTCCTTATGTAAGAGGAAGAGAAAGAAGTAGAAATCCTCAAGATATAATAAATGAAGTTCAAGAATTAGCAAGACAAGGATACAAAGAAATCACATTATTAGGACAAAATGTGAATTCATACTTAGTTAGCCAAAAAGAAAAAGGGGAAGATGTAGATTTTAAAGTAAAAATAAATAAAGATTTATTAGAGCAATCAGGTAAAGAAAAAAGCGAGATTATAGTTAATTCATTTGCTACATTGTTAATAGCTCTAAATAAAATAAAAGGAATAGAGAGAATAAGATTTATATCGCCACATCCTAAAGATTTTACAGATGATGTAATTGAAGCAATAAAAAATTCAAAAAAAGTTTGCAAACAAATTCATTTACCACTTCAATCAGGAAGTACAAAAATTTTGAAAGCTATGAATAGAAAATATACTAAAGAAGAATATCTAAAATTAGCTGAAAAAATAAAAAAAGAGATTCCAGAAATAACATTTTCAACTGATATAATTGTTGGTTTCCCAGGTGAAACTGAAGAAGATTTTGAAGATACATTAGATGTAGTAAGAAAAGTTGATTTTGAACAAGTATTTATGTTTATTTATTCAAGAAGGGTTGGAACAGTTGCTGACAAAATGGAAAATCAAATTCCAGAAAAAATAAAACATGAAAGATTTGAGAGATTAAAAAATCAAGTTGAAAATAGGATGCAAGATCAGAATAAGACTTATGTTGGAAAAGAAGTTGAAATACTAGTTGAAGGAAAAAGCAAAAATAATGATAAGATGCTAACTGGAAGGACAGTTTCTAATAAAATTGTTAATTTTGAAGGGAAAGATGACTTGATAGGAAAAGTTATAAAGATTAAAATAATTTCAGAACATCAATGGTATTTGAAAGGAAATATAATAGGCGGTCAAGTGAAAAAGTAAATGCAATTTTGTAAAGTAAACGCAATTTGTAAGAGAAGTTGCAAGTTTAAAGCAATA
>CANPZY010000012.1 GCA_947588945.1 uncultured Clostridia bacterium | reverse complement strand
TTTTTAATTAAATTTTGTGCCTTTCGCAGACTAAGCGTAGCGAAGGCAAGAAAGGAATGGTAAGTATTTATGGCAAACCAAAATTAGCGGAGTTGCTACATAAAATTAGCAAAATAGATGGCGTAGAATGGATTAGATTTTTGTATTCATATCCTGAAACAATAACTGATGACTTAATTGAAGAAGTTAAATCAAATAAAAAGATATGCAAATATTTTGATATACCAATGCAACATATTTCTGATAGAATTTTAAAGAAAATGAATAGAAAGACTACTAAAGAAAGTACAAAGAAATTAATAACAAGATTAAGAAATGAAATTCCTGAAGTAATAATTAGAAGTACACTTATGGTGGGTTTTCCAGATGAAACAGAAAAAGATTTTGAAGAACTTTATGAATTTGTGAAATGGGCAAAATTTGATAAATTAGGGTGCTTTACATATTCTAAAGAAGAAGGAACAGTGGCTGAAAAATTGCCAAATCAAGTTCATCCATCAACTAAAAAAGCAAGATATAATAAAATAATGAAATTGCAAAAACTAATTTCAGAAAAAAATTTAAAAAATCATATAGAAAAAGAATATAAAGTATTAATAGAAGATGCATTTGTTGATGAAGATAATGAATTGTATTATGTAGGTAGAACATATATGGATGTTCCAGAAATTGATGGATATGTTTATTTAAAAGGAGAAGCAGAAATTAATACATTTGTAAATTGTAAAATAACAGATGTCAGTGAATACGATTTAATTGGAGAAATTAAAGAATAAAAAGTAGAGCGGAAAATAAAAAAATAAAGAACATAAGAAGTAAAAAAATAGAATTACATAAATATAAAAAAATATAATGAATTTTTAGATTCATTATATTTTTTATGCCATTAAAATAAGATTTATTTTCTTAGTTACACAATAATATGATAAACTAAGTTAGTAAGTAAACAAAGTACTATGCCACAAACAGTAGGAATTAAAAATGATAGAGCAGTCCATTTTAAGCTACCAGTTTCCTTCTTGATTGTAAGAAGAGTAGTACCACAAGGAAAATGAAGTAATGAAAATAACATAACATTTATTGCAGTAATTATAGTCCAGCCATTTTCTATAAGTATATTAAAAATGCTATTAATATTTTCCATATTAACTAATGCACCTGCTCTTGTATAGCACATTAAAATAATAGGAAGTACAATTTCATTAGCTGGAAGCCCTAATAAAAATGCTGTCAGTATGTAACCATCAAGTCCCATTAATTTAGCAAAAGGATCAAAGAAATTTGCAATATAAGTTAATAAACTAATATTTCCAATAGAAACATTAGAAAGTATCCATATAATAATTCCAGCTGGTACAGCTACACTTAAGGCTCTACCTAGAACAAAAAGAGTTCTATCGACAATTGAACTAATCAATATTCTTCCAATTTGAGGTTTTCTGTAAGGTGGTAGCTCTAAAATTGCACCATCAGTTTTGCCTTTAAGAAGTGTTGCAGAAAGGATTTTAGAAATTATAAAAGTAAAAGCAATTCCAATAAAAACGATTAAACTTACTATTAAAGTTGCAATTATGCTACTTTTAAAACTTTGACCTGCACTTATAGCACCACTAAAGAATATAGTTGCAATAGTTATTAAAAAAGGAAAACGACCATTACAAGGAACGAAATTATTAGTTAAAATTGCAATTAATCTCTCTCTTTTAGAACTTATAATTCTACAGCCAATTACTCCAGCAGCATTACAGCCAAAACCCATACACATTGTAAGAGCTTGCTTTCCTGAACTATCACATTTTTTGAAACATTTGTCTAAGTTAAAAGCAATTCTAGGCAAGTATCCTAAATCTTCAAGCAATGTAAATAATGGGAAAAATATAGCCATTGGTGGAAGCATAACACTAACAATCCAAGTAACCGTAGTGTAAATACCATTTATTAAAAGTGAGTATAACCAAGATGGAGTATGTATAAAACTTAAAAATTTTTCTAAATATACTTGTAAAAAAGCAAAAAAGTTAGATAAAAGTTTTGAGGGATAATTTGCTCCAACAATTGTAATCCAGAAAATTAAGCAAAAGAAAAGCACCATTATAGGTATACCAAATTTTTTAGATGTAAGGATTTTATCAATTTTTTTATCACGTGCATTATAATTTGTATTTGAAAAAGAACAAACTGATTGTGCAACTTCGTTAGCTTTTTCAAAAATTAATTTAGTGTCATCTTCAGAATTACCAGTAAATTCAATTTTGTTTGGATTACATATAATTTTTCCATTGCAAACAAGATAAATAGTTTTTAGTAGATTAGTAAGAGTTGTTTTCTTTCTTGCAATTGTTCCAACTACGGGTACGCCAAGCATTTCTGATAATTTTTTTAAATCAATAGAAATTCCTTTTTTACTAGCTTCATCAAGTAGATTAACACATACAATTAAGTTGTCAGTTAAACTCATTATTTGATAGACTAGGTTTAAATTTCTTTCAAGTCTTGTGCTATCAACAATTACAACAGTAACATCGGCCGTTCCAGAAGAAATGTAATCTCTTGCAATTTTTTCTTCTTCGGAATCAGCCATAAGGGAGTATGTTCCGAGGAATATCTACAAAAAGAAATTTCTTATTTTTATATGTGCAAATTCCAGAAGCATTTTCAACAGTTTTTCCAGTCCAATTACCAGTATGTTGATGCATTCCAGTTAAATTATTAAAAATAGTAGACTTTCCAGTATTAGGATTTCCAGCTAAAGTTATATTGTAATCGCAACCTAAAGTGAAATCAGTATTTTCAGTGATTTTTCCGCCTGTAGATGAATTAGTAAGTCCCATAATCATACCTCCATAACAAAGTGTATGATAGGGACTTGTACTTAATAACATTGAATTTTAAAGATACTTAAATACATCTTCAGGGTATAATATTTTTTGTTTATTTTTAAATTCATTAATATCTATCCAAGTAGCTTTACATTGTCCATGATCATCATGAACGATGTATTCATCTTTGTAATATTCATCAGGAATATCAATTGAGTAATAAAGTACGAGTTCATGGGCATTTTTACCGTTATAAGTAAATATATTTTCAGAAATTCCAATAAAATTTTTAACAATTATATCAATTTGAGTTTCTTCCATGAATTCTCTTTTTAAAGCATCGGTGCTTTTTTCTAAAAATTCAATTCCACCTCCTAAACATTTAACATATTATTTTTATTAAAAAATTTTTTTTATAAAAAGTATTGACAAAATAAAAATAAAAATATAAAATAAAAATCGAACAGAAGTTTTAAAAACAAACATACGATTAAATAAAATTACAATTTCACATATTTCAGTATTAGAGCACGAAAGGAGATATTAATTATGAAAAAAATTAAATATCAAAATAAAACAATAGCTTATACAGTAAGTAAAGCAAAGATAAAAAATTATTATATTTCAATCCAAAATGGTGAAGTTGTAATAAAGGCACCTTGGTATGCAACAAATGCTCAAATCCAAAATGTTGTTGAGGAAAAAAGAGAATGGATTATGAGAAAACTAGAAGAATATAAAACTTCTCCTAGAAAAGTAAAAGAATATTCAGATGGAGAAAGATTTCAAATATTAGGTGAAAATTATTATTTGAACATATATTATAAAAATATAAATAATGCTATTTTAAATGTAGAAAATGGTAAGATTGTGGTCATTTTACCATTAGATTATGCAGAAGAAGATAATACAGAACAAATAAAAAAGATGATAGATAAAATGTATTATATGGTTGCAGAAAAAGAAGTAGAACAAGCAATGGAAAAAACTAGAAAGATGGTGGGTTTAGCACCAGAAGAATACAGAATAAAAAAAGTAAAAACAGTATGGGGAAGTTGCTCTTCAAATAGAAAAATTACAATAAATCAAAATTTAGTAATGTACAGCAGAAAAGCTATAGAATATGTTGTTTTACATGAAGTATGTCATTTAAAATATATGAATCATTCTAAAAAATTCTGGGAAATGGTTGAAAAATATATGCCAGATTATAAGGAAGCAGAGAAAGAATTAAAAAGATAAAAATTATATAAAGTCGGTTTTTCATCCGGCTTTTAATTATGGATTATGGAAAAAATTTAAATGATAAAAATATAAAAGTTAAAAATATTGATTTTTATATTAAAATATTATAAAATTATAATATAAATTTTAAATAGGATAAACTAATGGAAAAAAGGAATATAAATCCACAAAATACTAAAAAAAATAACATATCAAAAAAAAGAAAAAATATAATGAAAATATCATTTAAAAGAATGATGGTTTTATTATGTATTTTCTTATTATTTTTTGCGATATTAATAGGAAGAATAGGTTATTTACAATTTGTACAAGGTGCATGGTTAAAACAAAAAGAATATAGTCAATCAACATCAAATACAGTAATAAGTGCAAAAAGAGGCACAATATATGATGCAAATGGAAAAGCCTTAGCAATAAGTGCTGCTGTTGATACAATATCTGTAAATCCAGTATATATTAATGTAAAAAATGATGGAGTTACTGATAAAGAAAAAACTCAAGAGTTAAAAGAAAAAATGGCACAAGAATTTGCAGATGTGTTTGAGTTAAACTATGATGATGTGTTAAAAAAATTAACAAGTGATAGAAGTGTTGAAACAATTGTATCTAAAGTTGAATCTGACAAAGTAGAAATTCTAAAAAAATGGTTAAAAGATAATGATGCAGAAGCTGGAGTAAATATTGATGAAGATACAAAAAGATACTATCCTTATGATAATCTTGCATCAAATCTTATAGGTTTTTGTGGTGCAAATAATCAAGGATTGGATGGAGTAGAACTTAAGTATGATAATATTTTAAAAGGAACTAATGGAAAGTTAACAACAGCAATATCAGTTACACAAGATGCAATTCCAGATGAAAATGAACAATATATTGAACCAGAAAATGGAAGTAACATATATTTAACAATAGATTCAAATATTCAATCAATAGTTGAAAAATATTTAAAACAAGCAGTTGAAGAAAATAAGGCCAAAAGAGGTGGAAATGCTATAATAATGAATCCACAAAATGGCGAAATACTTGCAATGGCTACATATCCAGATTATAATTTAAATGATCCATATACTCCAAATGAAACTATTATTGATGGGTGGGATGATTTAAGCGGACAAGAGCAAACTAATAGATTATATAGTATGTGGAGAAATAGAGCAGTATTAGATTCATATGAGCCTCGGTTCTACATTTAAAGTAATAACTGCATCAATTGCATTAGAAGAAAATTTAGTAACAACAGATCATCCAGGAGATTTTTATTGTAGTGGAGTGCAAACTGTTGCAGGAAGCAATATAAAATGTACTTCATCAGGCGGACATGGAAGTCAAACTTTAAGACAAGCTATAGAAAATTCTTGCAATCCAGCTTTAATACAATTAGGACAAAAGATTCAAGCAAACACTTTTTATAAATATTTAAAAGCTTATGGATTCTTTGAAAAAACAGGAATAGATTTACCAAGTGAAGGGGAAAGCTCATTTTGGATGGAAGAAAAAGTTGGACCAGTAGAACTTGCTACAATGTCATTTGGTCAAAGATTTACAATTACGCCAATGCAACTGGTAAAAGCAGTTAGTGCAATAGCAAATAATGGTATATTGGTAACTCCACATGTTGTAAAAACAATAGAAAAACCTGACACAGGCACAACAAAGACAATAGAAACGACCGAAGAAAGACAAGTTATTTCAAAAGAAGTTTCTCAAAAAATGAAAAGCATAATGCAATCAGTCGTTGAAGAAGGTGGAGGAAGTCATGCAAAAGTTATAGGATACACAATAGGAGGAAAAACAGGAACATCTGAGCCAGATCCAAATCATTTAGATGCAGGTTATGTATCATCATTTATAGCAATAGCACCAGTAGAGGATACAAATTTAGTTACATTACTTACTTTATATGGAACAGGAACAGCAGGTTCAAATTATTATGGTGGAACAATAGCAGCACCAGTTGTATCACAAATTTTATCAGAAGTATTACCATACTTAGATATTCCATCTAATGGAGAGATTAGTGATGAGCAAGCAAATCTTATATCAGTTCCAAATGTAACTAATAAAACATTAGCGGAAGCAATGAAGATAATAAAAGAAGCAGGTTTGGATTATAGTTATGTTGGAAACACAGACGAGATAGTATCAGAACAAGTTCCTAAAGTAGGAGCACAATTAACTAGTGATGGAGTGGTTAAATTATATACAAAAGGCAATGATGAAAGAGTATCACAAACAGTACCAGATTTAAAAGGAGTAAGTCTAGCACAGGCAAAAAATATGCTAAAAGCAAAAAATCTAAATATTTCAAGCAAAGGAAGTGGAATAGTAATTTCACAAGACCCAGCACTTGGAACATCAGTAGATGAAGGTACGATAATTAATGTAACTTTACAAGAAGCAATAACTCAAGGACAACATTAAAATTAACAATATAAATTATATTTTTATTGATATAAGATAGTATAATAAAAGGCAGGATTTTAATGAATTTATATGATGAAACAAAATACATAATGGATAAATACAATGTTATTCCAAATAAAAGATTAGGACAAAATTTTTTAATATGTGAAGAAACACTTGATAAGATAGTAGAGGGAGTAAACAAAGATGATACTATTATAGAAATAGGACCTCGGTCTTGGAACATTAACTGCAAAATTATTAGAAAAAGCTAAAAAAGTTATAGCAGTTGAATTAGATGAAAGAATGTGTGAAATTCTAAAATCAAGATTTATAGCGTATAATAACATTGAAATATTAAATGAAGATATTTTAAAAATAGATATAAATAGTTTAGCAAAAGAACCAAAAGTTGTAGCTAATTTGCCATATTATATAACAACTTCAATAATAACAGAACTTTTAAAAGCAAATATAAAAGAAATTACTTTATTAATCCAGAAAGAAGTTGCAGAAAGAATTTGTGAAACTCCAGGGAAAAAATTATCTGGAGCAATAACATATTTTGTAAATTATTATGCTGATGCTGAAATTATTGCAAATGTTTCAAAGGATAAATTTATTCCTAGTCCAAAGGTTGAATCAAGTATAGTAAAACTTACAAAATTGCCTAAACCACGAGTAGAAGTAAAAAATGAAAAATTAATGTTTGAAATAATAAAAACTAATTTTACAAAAAGAAGAAAAACAATCTTAAATTCATTGTCATCTATAATAGAAAGAGAAAAAATGCAAACAATATTAAAGCAATTAGATATTAAAGAAGATATTAGAGGAGAAGAACTTACATTAGAACAATTTGCACAAATATCTAACCTATGCATTGATAGTAATTAAAAAATTAATAATTTAGATATTAAAGAAAGGAGGAGTTATGAATCAGATATTAGTTTCACAAAAAGTATATGTTACAAAAGAAATGAAAAGAAAAAGAAGAATTTATAGAATATTATATATAATATCTGTTATAACTGTTATAGTCCTTTCTTTATATTATATTATTACTGAGAGAAATAAAGCTATTCAAGAAGGAATATCGCATGAAATAATGGAGCAAATTGATAACACAATTGTAGAAGATAAAGCAATAGTGGTTTCTTTAGACAACAATGAGGATGACTCTCAAGTGATACCAATAGAAGAAGTGCCAGAGGCTGAAGAACCTCCAGCTAGAGAAATTACTGCAAGTAATGGAGAAAATTATCAAACTGAGGCTACTTTAAGCATTTCTAAGATAGGTATAACGTATCCAATATTAACAGAGGAAAATGAAGAGTTACTTAAAGTGTCACTTTGCAAATATTGGGGACCAAGCCCTAATCAAATTGGTAACTATTGTATAGTAGGACATAATTATAAGAGTGGAAAAATGTTTGGAAAGCTTGCACAAGTCAATGTAGGAGATGAAGTAACACTTACTGATTTATCAGGAAGAACTATTACTTATTCTGTATATAATAAATATCCTGTTGATCCAACTGATGTAAGTTGTACAAGTCAATTAACTAATGGACAAAGAGAGCTTACTCTTATAACTTGTACTGATTATGGAAAAAGAAGATTGATAGTAAAAGCAAGAGAAGTATAAAATAAATTTTTAAATAAAAATAGTCAAAAAATGGATTTTTGAAAAAATGATTTTTTCAAAAGTCTATTTTTTTCAAATAAAAAATATAAATGTAATAAAAATGTTAAATAAAAAAGTTAAAACTGAAAAGTGTACTTTTTCTTTGAAATACAATAAAAAGTAACATAATTAGATAAAATTTTTAATAAAAGAGATAATACAGTAATTACAGTAGTTACAAGATACAATATACATAAGATATAAACATATAAAAACTAAGAGATTGGTTGACTTTTAAATATTTATTAATGTAATATAAAATCATGAGTTTTAAATAATAATATAAAAAATCTTAAAAAATAAAAAAATCATTTTTTAAAAAAATAATTTTTTTTGAAAAAATAATGACGATAGAGTAAAGTAATCTATGAAAAAATAGAATATGAAAATATTATCTAAAACTAAGAAATAATGACTATGGAAGGGGAAAAAATGAAAGTAGTAAAAAGGGATGAAAAAATTGTAGATTTTGATAGAGCAAAAATTTATAATGCAATTGAAAAAGCAAATGCAGAAGTAGGAACTAAAGAAAAAGTTAATAAAGAACAAATTAAAGAAATTGTAAAATATATAGAAGATTTAGGCAAAAAAAGAATTCTAGTTGAAGATATACAAGACATTATTGAAGAAAAATTGATGGAGTTAGGTAAATATGAACTTGCAAAAAAATATATAGTATATCGTTATACAAGAGCATTAGCTAGAAAACAAAATACAACTGATGAATCAATATTAAAACTTTTAAAAGATCAAAATAAAGAATTAGCTGAAGAAAATTCAAATAAAAATACAAGACTTGCTTCAACTCAAAGAGATTATATTGCAGGAGAGGTTTCAAGAGATTTAACAAGAAGACTTTTACTTCCTGAAAAAATATCAAAAGCAGACAAAGAGGGCGTTTTACACTTTCATGATGCAGATTATTTTGTTCAACCAATATTTAATTGTTGTTTAATTAACATAGGAGATATGCTAGATAATGGAACAGTTATGAATGGAAAAATGATTGAATCCCCAAAAAGTTTCCAAGTAGCTTGTACTGTTACTACACAAATAATTGCAACAATTGCTAGTAACCAATATGGTGGACAATCTGTAGATTTAATTCATTTAGGAAAATATTTAAGAAAAAGTCATGATAAATTCAAAAAATTATTAGAGAAAAAATATAAAGATAAATTATCAAAAGCAATAATAGAGGATTTAGTAGAAGAAAGAGTTAGAGATGAATTAAAATCAGGAGTTCAAACAATCCAATATCAAATAAATACTTTAATGACCACAAATGGTCAATCTCCTTTTGTAACACTATTTTTACACTTAGATAAAAATGATCCATACATAAAAGAAAATGCAATGATTATAGAAGAAGTAATCAGACAAAGATATGAAGGAATAAAAAATGAAGCTGGAGTTTATGTTACACCTGCATTTCCAAAATTAGTATATGTGCTTGATGAATTTAACAATTTGTCAGGTGGAGAGTATGATTATTTAACAGAACTTGCTATAAAATGCTCAGCTAAAAGAATGTATCCGGATTATATTTCAGCTAAAAAAATGCGTGAAAATTATGAAGGAAATGTATTCAGCCCTATGGGTTGCAGAAGCTTTTTATCACCTTGGAAAGATGAAAATGGTAATTATAAATTTGAAGGAAGATTTAATCAAGGGGTTGTAAGCATTAACTTACCTCAAGTTGCAATAGTAGCAGATGGAGATATGGACAAGTTCTGGAAGGAATTAGATGAAAGATTAGAATTGTGCAAGGAAGCTTTAATGTGCAGACATAAAGCATTACTTGGAGTAAGAACTTATACAAGCCCACTTCATTGGGAATATGGAGCAATAGCTAGACTAAAAAAAGGTGAAAAAATTGATAAATTATTATATGGTGGCTATTCAACAATTTCTTTAGGATATATTGGAATATATGAAATGACAAAATTAATGACAGGGGAGTCACAAACTACACCAAAGGGACATGATTTTGCACTATCAGTTATGAAACATTTGAAAGAAAAAGTACTAGAGTGGAAGAAAGAAACAAATATAGGCTTTGCTTTATATGGAACACCAGCAGAAAGTTTATGCTATAAATTTGCAAGAATAGATAAAGAAAGATTTGGAACTATAAAAGATGTAACAGATAAAGGATATTATACAAATTCATATCATATTGATGTTAGAGAAAAAATAGATGCTTTTGAAAAATTAAAATTTGAAAGTGAGTTCCAACATATATCAACAGGTGGAGCTATATCTTATGTAGAAGTTCCAAATATGCAAAATAATTTAGATGCACTAAAGAGCGTTGTAAGATTCATATATGATAATATCCAATATGCAGAATTTAATACAAAATCTGATTATTGTCATGTTTGTGGATTTGATGGAGAAATCCAAATAAATGATGAAAATGAATGGGAATGTCCAAATTGCCATAATAAGGACCATGCTAAGATGACGGTTGTAAGACGTACATGTGGTTATTTAGGAGAGAATTTCTGGAATGTTGGAAAAACAAAAGAAATAAAACAAAGAGTATTACACTTATAATATTTTGAAAATAAAAATATAGTAGTTATTTGAAAATTTTAGTTAATATTGAAATATACTTTTTTACAAATAAATACTTTAATTCGTGAAAAGAGGAATGGTTATGAATTATGCAGATATCAAAAAAGTAGATGTTGCAAACGGAGATGGAGTAAGAGTTTCAGTATTTGTAAGTGGATGTCATCATCATTGCAAAGGATGTTTTAATGAATGTGCTTGGGATTTTAGTTATGGA
The DNA here is from genome assembly GCA_947588945.1 of uncultured Clostridia bacterium. Lineage (GTDB taxonomy): Bacteria > Bacillota > Clostridia > TANB77 > CAG-508 > CAG-793. The sequence continues at coordinate 38,728 of CANPZY010000012.1, read as the reverse complement.
AAAAAATTTGATGAAGAAGCAGAAAAAGAGGTAATTAATTTTCTAGACCATGATTACATAAAAGGATTAAGTTTGTTAGGAGGAGAGCCTTTAGAACCAGCTAACCAAGAAGGATTATTACCTTTAGTAAAAGAAGCAAAAGAAAAATTCCCTAATAAAACAATATGGTGTTATACAGGTTATGACCTACAAAAGGATATAATTGAAAATATGGCAAAGACAAATCCAACAACAAAAGAATTACTTAAATATATTGATGTAGCAGTAGACGGAAAATTTGATGAAGACCTTAAAAGTCCAAAATTAAGATTTAGAGGATCTGCAAATCAAAGAATATTAGACGTGCAAGAAACTATAAAGGAAAATAAACCTGTCGAAATCAAAAGTTTATATGAAAAAGAACCTGTAAAATTTTTTAAATCCAACTCTTGACAATAATATTTAGTATAATGTATAATAAAAAAGTATTGAAATAATTTGAACATATAAAAATATGTTCAAAATCCCATACAATAAAGTTTAACTTTGGAAGGAGGGGATAAAAGAAATGTCAGAGATAAAAGTTAATAATGGAAATATAGAAGATGCCTTAAAAAGATTTAAAAGACAATGCGCTAGAAATGGCGTATTACAAGAGGTGCGTAAAAGAGAATGCTACGAAAAACCAAGTGTAAAGAGAAAGAAAAAATCAGAGGCAGCTAGAAAAAGAAAATTTTAAGATAAAATTTTAAGCTATTAACAAGAGTAATTTTGTTAATAGCTTTTTTTTATAAAAAATTTATAAAAAAATTAAATAATTAGCTAAAAATTAGCAAAAAATAATAAAAAAGTTTTAATAAAATATGTAATAAAAAATATTGATTTCTAAAATAAATATTTATATAATGATTATAATAAAATTAATTTTATGGAGATAAAATAAAAATGAAAAAAATAGTAAAAATGATAACAATTTTTATAACAATTTTTTTAGTAATGCTGGTATGTGGCAATTGTTCTTTTGGACAGATAGCTCAGCCGTCAAAAAAATTGGGACTATTTAATAGTGGAAACGGTAGACCAACAGGTTATTATACGGTAGGAAGTGAAAGTAAAGCTAAAAGCTTGCCAGTAATAAAAATTGTAGAATACCAAAGTAATGGACATGCTGTAGATCCAAGTAAATCTAATGAAATTATATATTGCTTAAAAAATGGTGTAGGATTTGGTGCAGACGTTAATCAAGCACAAACGCAAGATTATACAAACTTTTTTGATATGCGTGGAGATATAGACGCAGATTATAAAAATGCATTACCAGAAAATAGCGAATATAATAAATTAATGTGGTTATTAGATAATATATGTGATCCAAATAATGAAAAATCTGTTAATAAATTATTAGAAAATGCAGAAATAGATAGAGAAGAGTTTGGAGATTTAGCAGAAGAAACTGAAGATTTTAAAGATGTACTCGAAATAATTCAACAGTCTGCAATTTGGTATATAACTAACAAAGGTGATGAAACACATAGACCATCTGAAATACCAGTGTTTTATGTAACTAAAAGTTTAGGAGTATCACCACAAAATATAGAAAATTTATATAGATTTGAAGACGAAATAGACTCTCCTGTAACTAAATTGTATGATTACTTTATAGATAATGCTGAGAATAATGGAAGTTATAATTATAATAATAATTCTTCAAATATTTCATTAAATAGCAATAGTGCAAATGTACAAAAAGATGATAATTATTTTTATGTAGGTCCTTATAATGTAAGTGGAACATTAGCCAATATATCAAATGCTAAAATCACTATTAATGATGTAGATAGTTCAAACTCAGTAACTTTAGTTGATTCAAGCAAATCTCAAGAATTACAAGGAAATGATATAACTGAAAAAATAAAACAAAGTGCGAATCAGCAGTTTTATATACGAATTCCTTTAACAGAGCATAACAAAAAGGTAAAAATAGAGATTACAACTAAAAGTTTTGAAAGAGATATACAATATTGGTCTACTGATAAAAGTAACATGAGTAGTTCTCAACCAGTTGTAATAATTGAAGATAAAGAAAAAACTACTTCAGTAAATAATGAACAAAATTTGCCGGATTTTATTAATGTTGAAGTAACAAAAACATGGATTGATGGGGAAAATGCAGAAAATAGACCAGAAAAGATAGAAGTAGAATTATATAAAAATGGAGTAGCAACTGGAAATATAGTAGAACTTAATGAATCAAACAGTTGGAAGCATAATTTTAGTAATTTAGAAAAGTATGAGAATGGAAATGAGATAACATATTCAATAAGAGAAAAAGATGTACCAGATGGATACAAATCAAGTATAGCTGGAAGCAGTGGTAATTTTACAATAACAAATACTTATATACCAGATGCAAAATTTGACTTAAGTTTAAGAAAATTTATAACCAAAATAAATGATGAAGATGTAGAAACCAGAGTTCCAGATATTACTCAAGATTATTTGAAAGAATTGGCAGAAGAACGAAATGCCCAAGGTGTTTTAGACAGAGGAAAAACAGCTAGAAAGCCACATAGAAAAGATCCGTTATCAGTAAACATAGGAGATAAAGTAACATACACAATAAGAATATATAATGAAGGTGAAATTGATGGATATGCAGAAGAAATAACAGATTATTTACCAGAAGGCTTAGAATTAATACCACAAACTGAAAGCACAATAAACCAAATGTATAGATGGGTAACAGATTCAAATAATAGTAGAATAGTAAAAACTGATTATTTATCAAAAGAACAAAATGAAAATAATTTACTAACCAAATTTAATAAAGTTCCAGAAAATGGACAATATACAATTTCATACAAAGATGTGCAAATAGAATGTAGAGTTGTAGAAGGGGCTACAAGCAAAAGTTTAAAAAATATTGCAGAAATAACAAAAGATTTTAATAAAGATAACGTACCAGATAGAGATTCAACTCCAAAAAATCTTGACGATACAGAAAAAAGTTTTTATCGACCAGAGACATCAACTGAAGGAAAAGGTTATGAAGATGATGATGATTACGAAGAATTATTATTAATAAAAAAAGAATTTGATGTTGCTTTAAGAAAATTTATTACAGCAGTAAATGATAAGGAATTGAAAACAGGAAATAAATACGATAGGGAGCCAGTAGTAGATGTTACGCCACTTTTAAATGGAAAAACAACAGCAAGTTATAAACATACCAAAAAGCCAGTAAAAGTGTCAATAGGAGATGTAGTAACTTATACGATTAGAGTATATAATGAAGGACAAGTAGATGGATATGTGGATGAAATAGTGGATCATTTGCCACCAGAATTAGAATTTTTGCCTGATGATGAATTAAATAAAAAATATTTATGGACTATAGATAGTACAGATGAAACAAATAGAACAATAAGAACAACATATTTATCAAAAGAACGTAGTGCAGATAATATTTTAAAAGGATTTAATGGTGAAGAATTAGCATATAAGGATATTCAAGTAAGGTGTAAAGTAGTACCAACAGCACCAATGGGAAAAATAATAACAAATATAGCAGATATAACAGAAAGAAGTAATGATGAAAATATACCAGATAGAGATAATGAGAAAAAGGTAGAATTACCACCAGATGATAAATTACCGGATTATAAAGGAAAAGAAACAAATAAAGATGATTTGTCAGATTCAGAATATCATTATGAGGGACAAGAAGATGATGACGATTTTGAAAAGTTAATTATAGAGAGATTTGATTTAGCATTAAGGAAGTTTATAACAGGAGTAAATGATGAAGAAATAACAAATAGAATTCCAGAAGTAGATACAACAAAATATGGAACAATAGTAGATGGAAAAGAAGTAACAACAATGGAATATAAACATACAAAGGAACCAGTAAGAGTAAGCCATAATGATATAGTAATATATACAATAAGAGTATATAATGAAGGAACGAAATCAGGATATGCAGCAGAAATAAAGGATGATATACCAGATGGATTAGAGTATGTAAAAGACAATGAAATAAATAATGAATATGGCTGGGTATTATATGATGAAGAAGGAAATGTAACAACAGATGTAAAGAAAGCAGTAACAATAAGAACAGATTATTTGTCAAAGGAAAAAGAACAAACCGAAGGAGAGAACTTGCTAAAAGGCTTTGATAAAGAAACAATGGACGTGCCAGACTATAGAGATGTAAAAGTAGCATTTAAAGTAACAGAACCAAATACATCAGATAGAATCATAACAAATAGTGCACAAATAAGTAAAGATACAGACGAAAATGGAGACGAAGTAGACGATGATGACTCAACACCTGATGAATGGAAAGGTGAAGATGACGAAGATACAGAAAAAGTATATGTAAAATACTTTGATTTAAGCTTAAGGAAATGGGTAAGTCAAGTAATATTAATAGAAGATGGTGTACAAAAAGAGATGGATACAGGGCATTATGCAGAACAAGATCCAGAGCCAGTAGTAAAGGTAGAATTAAACAAAAAGAGAATAGAAAACACAATAATCAAGTTTAGATATCAAATAAGGATAAAGAATGAAGGAGAGATAGAAGGATACGCAACAGAGATATCAGACTATATACCAGAAGGATTAAAATTCAATCAAGCAGATAATCCAAAATGGAAAGAAGAAAATGGAAAGATAGTAACAGATCAATTAAAAGACACATTATTACAACCAGGAGAGACAGCAACAATAGAAGTAACATTAACATGGATAAATGATGAAAATAACTTAAGTCAGAAGGTCAATGTAGCAGAAATAAGTGAAGATGATAACCCATCAGATACACCAGATATAGACTCAACACCAAATAATAAGAAAGATGGAGAAGATGATATAGATGATGCACCAGTAGTATTAACAGTAGTAACAGGTAAAATAAAATTATATATATCATTAATATCTGGAATAATTGCAATAATAGGATTAGGAACAATTATAATAAAAAAATATGTAATTTAAACAAATAATTGATAAATATTAATTAATAGGGAAGACGCTTTTTATGAACTGTATCAAAAAATAGAGATTAGTTCATTTAAGCGTCTTTATAAATAATTTTACAAATCATAAAAAATATTACTAAAATGTAAAAAGATTATTATAAAATAAAAATTTAATAAAATATAATAAAAAATTTGAAAAAAAGAAATAATAAATATAACGCAAGAATAAAATTTTATGATATAGTAGATTTATAAAATATTATACAAGAAAGGAGATTCATATAATTTAATTATATGAAAATAAACAATGGAAAATAATATAATTAATACAAAAGGATTTAAAACAAATTTATATGCTATATTTTTAAGCGTTCCAATGAATGAAAAAGAAGTAACGCTTAATAGTATGATACCAGCTGTTTTAAGACGTGGAACAAAGGATTTACCAACTCAGCAAGATATAAATAAAAAACTTGAAGAAATGTATGGAGCAAGTTTTAACTGCGGTGTTGATAAAATGGGAGATTATCAAGTTTTAAAATTTTATATGGAAATTTTAAATGATAAGTATTTACCAGAAAAGCAAAATCCAATAGAATTCTTGAAAAATATTGTATTTAATCCATTAGTAGAAAATGATGGATTTAAAAAAGAATATGTTGATCAAGAAAAAGAGAATATTAAAAAAATAATTGAATCGAGGCAAGATAATAAATCACAATATTCTTTTGACAGATGCATTGAAGAAATGTTTGAGGGAGAGCCTTATGGAATATATAAATATGGGAAAATAGAAGATTTAGAAAAAATAAATGAAAAAAATTTGTATGAGCATTATAAAAAATTACTACAAAGTGCAAGGATAGATTGTTTTAGTTGTGGAGAAAATATAGAAAAAATAGATATATCAATTGACAATAAAAATGATTTAAAAAATGAATTATCAGAACATAGCATAAAAAATAAAGAAATAAAAGAAAAGATGGATGTTTCTCAAGGAAAATTAATTATAGGATTAGTCGTACCTAAAGGACCTAAGAGTGTAATTTCTGTTTATAATACAATTTTAGGTGGCGGAGCAAATTCGAAATTGTTTCAAAATGTAAGAGAAAAAGCGAGTTTAGCCTATACTGTAAGCTCTTCATATATTAGAAGAAAAAATGTTATATTTATAAAAACTGGAATAGAAACGTCAAACTATGAAAAAACATTAGACATAATAAAAAAGCAATTAGAAGAAATAAAAAATGGTAATGTAAGTGATGATGAATTCAACTCAGCAAAAGAGCTACTTACAGCTTCATTAAGACTTATGAATGAGTCACAAGAAAGCTTGATTGGATATTATTTTGACCAAAAACTTTATGAAGAAAATTTGAACCTAGATGAATATATAAAAAATATAGAAAAAGTTTCAAAAGAAGATGTAATAAATATAGCAAAAGATGTAAGTTTAGATACAATTTATTTTTTAAATGGACAAGAAAGGAATAATTAAGATGGAAGTTCGTAAAAATAATAAAATTGATGAAACTGTTTATACAGAAGTACTAGATAATGGAATGAAAATAATAGTAATTCCAAAAAAGAATACAGCTAAGAAATATATCATCTGGGCAACTAAATTTGGCTCAATAGATAACCATTTTATTGAACCTAAAAGTAATAAAGAAATAGAAGTTCCAGATGGAGTAGCACATTACCTAGAGCATAAAATGTTTGAAAATGAAAATGGTGTAGATAGTCTTTATACTTTGATGGCATTGGGATTAGATGCAAATGCATATACAACAAATGACCATACAGCATTTCTTTTTGCTGGGACAGAAAATTTTTATGAAGGTTTAGATGAACTTATGGAGTATGTTCAAAAACCATACTTTACAGATGAAAACGTAGAAAAAGAAAGAGGAATAATAGGGCAAGAGATAGGAAGATATGATGATGAGCCTGATTGGAAATTATATATAAATACAATGGATTGTTTATATAAAATAAATCCGGTAAAGCTAGATATTGCAGGAACAGTAGAATCTATAAGCAAAATTACAAAAGAAGTTTTATATTCATGTTACAACACATTTTACCATCCATCAAATATGATAATGTGTATAAGTGGTGATTTTGAGCCAGAAAAAATAATAGAAGAAGTTAAGAAGAGATTATACCCAAAAGAAAAAATAGATGAAATAAAAAGAATATATCCAGAAGAAATAAAAGGAATCAATAAAAAAGAAAAAGTCGCAAAAATGGGAATAAGTATGCCTACTTTTATGATAGGTTATAAAGATGAATTAGATGAAGACAAAATGAAGGTAAACATTGCTGTAGAGATAATATTAAATTCTTTATTTGGAAAGTCTTCTAAAGTATATCAAGATTTATATAAAGAAGGACTTCTTATGAGTGAATTAGATTTGAGCTACGAATTTTCAAATACGTATGCACATGTACTTATTTCTGGAGAATCTAAAGATCCTAGGAAAGTATATGAAAGAATACAAGAAGTAATAAAAAATGAAACGATAAATAATGAAGATTTTGAGAGAAGCAAAAAGAAACTATATGGAGATTATGTATCAGAGTATAATGATGTTGAAAATATAGGCAGAATGTATCTTTCAGATGCAATTAAAGGAATAAATAGTATGGAATATATTGAAAAAATGGATGAGGTAAATTTAGAATATGTAAATAACATATTAGATAAATTATTTAAGAAAAATGAATCTGTTATTTCAATTGTAGAATAAAATCAAAAAAATGGTTTTTAAGTAAAATTATAAATAGAAATGAATAAAATCCTTATAAAATGTCGATTACAGTCGATGAAAATTCCTAAAAAAACGACAAAATACATTGACTATCTTGTAGTATTATAGTATTTTATATAAAAGATATTAAAATTTTAGGAGAATAAAAATGTCAAATAAAAAAGAAATTAATATTTTAAGAGACAAACTTAATGAAAGCATTGAAGAAAATAAGGATTATGAAATTATTTATGACTTAAGTGTAAAGCTTGATAAATTAATAGCTTCATACTATAAAGATGAGATAATTAAGGATAAAAAAGTTATAAAAAAGTAACAATTATATAATAAAAAGTTATATAATTTATGACAAAAAATATAAAAAAAACTTATTTTATTCAAAATATTTGACAATTTTAAATAAATATTCTATAATAAAATAAGAATAACAAAAGGAGGATAACTATGTCTATAAAGAAAATATCAAAAATAGTAGTAGCTCTAATGGTAATAGCTACAATTTTATCAGCAGTATCAATGGTATTTGCAACAGTAACAATTCCAGAAGGAAATCCAGGTGGATATAAAGGTACAGGACTTGATTCTACAGCAAGTAGAATAATTGGTATTGTACAATTTATTTGTTATGCAGCTGCTGTAATATTAATAGTAGTATTAGGTGTTAAGTTTATGACAGCTTCACCAGATGGAAAAGCAGAAATTAAAAAGAGCGCAATTATATATGTTGTAGGAGCTATTTTAGTATTTGCAGCCGGAGTTATATTACAAGTAATTCAAAATGTTGCTGGTCAGACAGTACAACAATCATAATAAGAATTAAAAATGGATTAAATAGAGAAAGGTATCAACTTTTAAGTTTTTAAAGTTGTGCCTTTTTTTATTTTTGAAAAGTTCAAGTAATAGTAAAATAAAAAGTTAAATAAACTTAAAGCAATATATAAATTTTAATAAAAGTATTGAAAAATAATAATCAACACTATATAATTATTACATAAAACACAATAACTATATTAAAATAAATAAGGAAAATTGAAAGGATATAAGGGAAAAAATGAAATTGCCAAAAATAAAAAAAGTCATAAAAATATTTATAATTATTATGATAGTAATTTATATATTGCCTATAAAATCAAGTATAGCTAGTACAGTCAAAACAGAAAATACAGTAGTTACATCAATAAAAAAAATATCTGCTAGCTCTGGCGGAATAGTAGTTGATAAAGGTGGATTAAGTGGAATTTATGGACCTCAAGATGCTACATACAATGAGCTGGCCGGAAAAATTATCGGTATAGTACAATTATTATGCTATGCTGCAGCTGTTATAGTATTGTTATATAAAGGTGTACAATTTATGATGAAATCTCCAGAAGCTAAAGCAGAGCTAAAAAAGGAATTGGTAAGTTATGCAATAGGTGCATTTATATTGTTTTCAATTGGTACTATAATTAGGATAATCGGAAGTATAGCGCTTAAATTATTTTAGTAAAATTTTATAATGTTAATAAAAATAATGTATTAAATTTTTTAGTGATTTAAAGGTTAGAAAGATTTATTTCACAAAAAATAAAAAATACATTATTTTTTTATAAAAAAACTGTTACAAATATATTAAATTTTAGCAAAAATATTGAAAAATAAGGCGTAAGATTATATAATATATAGTATAAGTAAAAATGGGTAAATATATCTAAAAGTTTAATATTTTAAAAATATTAATTATAAAAAATTATATATTAACCTAGGAGGAAAAATGAAACAAAAAAAATTAAAAAGAATAGTAGATATATTAATACTAATTGTAGTAGTAACATGCATATTACCTTTATCATCAAGAGCTATAAATGAAACAAGTAATGCGTATGAAATTAATGAGATTAGAGAATTGAAACTAGCAAGTGATAAATCTATAACGGGTTTTGGCGATTGGGTACAGCAAGCAAAAGATTTTATAAATAAAGGAAATCAAGGATCCAAAATAAGTACAGCAGATGCTATTGCAGCTTTTGTTCCAATAGGAAGAATACTAGTTGGAGTTGCAACAATTGTTTTAGTAGTTGTAGGCTTAATATTTGGAGTAAAATATATGATTGCAGGAGCAAATGAAAAAGCACAATTAAAGCAAAAACTTATATATTATATTATTTCAGTGGTACTAGTATATGGTGCAGTTGGTATATTCTCAATAGTAATAGCAGTAATGAACAATTTATTAGGATAGAATGATAAAATAATAAAAACAAAGGAGGATTTAAATGGGAAGCTATTATATTCCAAGTAATAAGTTAAAAGGAGAGGGTAGGATATTATACATATTTACTACGAAATCACTTATTTATACGGCAGTAGGAGGATTGATTGGATTATTTATATATCTTATATTATCAGTATTTGGTTTAGGCTCAGTAGGAATGATAATATTGGTAATCTTAGCTCTCATAGGATATGGGATTGGAACTATAAAATTTCCTTCAACAGGTAATAACAAAATAGCCAAAAACGTGGGTGGAGATTCTATAGATGTTGTGCTTATGAATTATATTAAATTTAAAAAAAATAAAAAGGTCTATACTTATGCAGTAGACAGAGAAGAACCAGATTATATTACGGTTAATTCACCATTAGATTTATTAAATAATTCTAAATCTACTCGGAGAAAAACTAAATAATACAAAGGAGGATTTATAATGTCAACGATACAAATGTTAAATTTAATTTTAGTAGTAATACTTATTTTAATTTTACTACTTGGTCTTATAGCAGTACTTATTATTTTCAAATTAAGAAGGAAAGATAAAAGTGATGATAAAGAAAAAATTAATATAAAGGCTAAAGAAGAGAATCCTAATTTAACTACTAGAACTGGAAAAGGTATAAATTCAATATATAAATTTATGGAATTTGATACAATTACAGACAATATGATTGCAAGAAAGAACAGAAAACAATATGTAATGGTAATTGGATGTAAAGGAATAAACTACGACCTATTATCAGAAGATGAAAAGAATGCTGTTGAAGCAGGTTTTATAGAATTCTTAAATACACTTAGATTTCCAGTACAGTTATATGTTCAAACAAGAACATTAAGTTTAAATGACATATTAAATAAATATGAAAAAAGAATTGATGAAATAAATGATCAAATTATAAAAATAAATTCGCAAATTGAAATGGCAAAATCAAGAGGAAATAATGAAGCAGTAGAAAGATTGATGTTTGATAGACAAAGAAAAGAAAACATACTTGAATATGGAGAATCAATTGAAGATTATACACAAAGAATAAGCGAAAGTAGAAATATTTTACAACAAAAAACATACATAGTTTTATCATATTATACATCAGAATATGGAGATACAAGCAATTATTCAAAAGAAGAAATTGATGACATTGCTTTCACAGAGCTATACACAAGAGCTCAGACTTTAATAAGAGCATTAGCGTCAGCAGAAGTATCAGGAACTGTATTAGATTCTGAACAATTAGCAGAATTATTATATGTTGCATATAATAGGGAATCTTCAGAAAGGTATACTTTAAAAGATGCTTTAGATGCAGATTATAGTAGATTATACTCAACTGCAAGAGATGTGTTAGAAGAAAAGAAGAGAAGAATTGAAACTAAAATTGAAGAAGATGCATCAAAACTTGCAGCAAAAAGTATTCTTAAGGCAGATCAAAAAAATAGAGAAGAAATTAGAAATAGAGTAAAGCAAAGAGCAATGGAAATGGTAGATGATTATAAAAATGAGCTTAGCCCACAATTATATGCAGAAACCAAAAATCAAATTGCACAAGCAAATGTTGATGAAGTTTTAGAAGAAAAACAAAAGAGAAGAAGAGTAATTAGGAAAAATGTATAACAAATGAGGAGGTATTTTATAAATGAATAAAAACCAAGAAATGATAAACGACATTGTTGAACCTAAAAGAGAAGAGGAAATTACAACTTTAAATAAAAATAAAAAAGATATTAAAGATTTAATTGCACCATCAGGAATAGATGCAACAAGCACTAATCACTTAGAAATAGTATCTTATAATACAAAATATGCTAGAACACTTACTGTTTCAACACTTCCTAGAATGTGTACTTTTCCTGAATTACTTAGAGGTATGTATACTTTTGGAGATGTAAATGTTTCAGTTTATATAAATCCAATTAGTGAAGCAAAATCACAAAACGAATTAAATAGAACAATAAATGAATTAGAATCAGAAAGAATTGTTGCAGCAGATAGAGGAAATATAAATCGTGAAAGTGCTTTAGCACAAAAAAGAGCAGAAGCAGAAGAGTTAAGAGATGCAATTGCGAGTGGACTTGATAAATTATATGAAGCATCAATAATTTGTACACTTTTTGCATATAGTATGGAAGAATTAGATAGACAAACAGAACTTTTAGCATCTGAAATGTCAAAAACACTTACAGGAGTTAAAACAGCATGGGCAATGCAAGAAGAAGCATTTAAGTCAAATCTTCCACTTGCAGAAGATAAAATTGGAAAGAAACATACTTTTGACCGTAGGTCTATGGGAACAGTTTTTCCTTTCATTAATTCTGATGTTGGACATGAAAATGGTATTCCAATTGGATTTAATAGACAAACAGGACTTCCAATTTTGTATGATAACTTTAGCAGTACATTAAGTAATTACAATATGGTTATATTCGGTAAATCTGGTGCTGGTAAAGGTGTTACAATAAAAACATTAATTGCTCGTTCAGCTGTTTTGATGGGAATTGAAACATTAGCTCTAGATGCTGAAGGTGAGTATGGAGTTGTTGCAGAAGCTCTTGGTGGACTAAATGTTGTTATATCACCAAATTCAAACACGATAATTAATCCATTTGATATAGAACCAGAAATAACTAGAGATGAAATAACCGGAAGAGAAAGAGCAACACTTAATGTTGAAAATAAAGTAGAAGATGTTACACAAATTTTACTTACAATGGCAAGAGGAAGTACTAGATCAGAAGATGACGTAAATGAAGTTACAAAACAAATTATAGCAGAGTCTGTTCTAGAAGAATATGCTGGTTTAGGAATTACAAATGATGTAAATAGTTTGTATGCATTAGACCAAAGAGGAATAGTACAAAATGATTACTTAGGAAGAAAGAAAAAGATGATGCCAACGATTGGCTCATGGTATCGTAGATTAATAAATAATGCAAATCAAAATCAAAATCCAGATTATAGAGCTCATTATAGCTATTTAGTAAAGGTTATGAGACAATATGTAAGAGAATTAAATGGTCAGCTTTCATATTTTGATGGACAGTCAACATTTGATTTATTAGAAGGTACATCATTTATAAATCTTGATATATCAGGACTAGAAGAAAGATTTGCAAGACCACTTGCACAACAAATATTATTAACTTGGATTTGGGAAAAATATGTTAAGAAAAATAGTGAAGACAAAGCAAAAGCTGGAAAGAAAAGAGTTTTAGTTGATGAGGCATGGATGCTTTTACCATTCCCAGAAGCTGTAGATTTCTTAAATAAAATGGCTAGACGTGCTAGAAAAAGAAATGTATCATTAGCAGTTGTTTCACAAAGATTCCAAGACTTCTATGAAAAATCAGAAGTTCAAGCAGTTTTAACATCATCAGATACAAAATTATTCTTAGCACAGGATAAGTCAGAAATTCAATACATAAAAGAAGTATTTAAATTAAGTGATGGTGAGGCAGCTTTCCTTACAACATGTGCAAGAGGACAAGGATTATTTAAAGTTGGTGAACAGACAGCAATTATTGAAATAAGACCAACTAAAAAAGAATTTGAATTTATTGAAACAAACGTAAATAAAATAAAAGAACAAGCAAGACAAGCTCAAGATGCATAGAAATATTAATATGTAATTGAGATAAAAATATTTAATATTAGTTTGATAAGCACAACTATAATAGAGGTAATTTAATGAAAAAAACAATATCAATACTTTTAATTATACTAATTTTATTAAATATATATAATCCAAAAATATATGCGTCATCAGTTGGAATTAGTGGTATTCAAGATGAAAATGTGAGAGATTTAAATGCAGGACAAACTATAGAAGGATATAACCAAATAATGGAAAATGGTACAACAACAACCCATGGAGATCAAGCAGACCAAACACTAGAAACAAATGTAAATTCCTCATTTTTATCAAGTATTACAAAATCTATTTTTGGAGGGCTTTTTGGTATTATTCCTAGAATGATTAATGGTATTTTATCACTAATAGTATATGGAAACGTTAAAGAAGTATTTACAATTGAAAAATTATTAACTAATCAATATGCATTATTTGATATAGACTTTTTTCATAAAGTTAATGATGATCAAAGATATGCAAATACAATTAATGAAATAAAAGATTCAGTTGCAATATGGTATGTTTCTATTAGAAATATTACAGCTATAGGAATGGTACTAGTATTGATTTATGTAGGAATAAGAATGGCAATTTCTACTGTAGCAGATCAAAAAGCTAAGTATAAAAAAATGTTTATATTTTGGTTAGAAGCTTTGGCTACATTATTTTTATTACAATATTTTATAATAATCATATTAAATCTTTCTAAGATAATATTAAATATGTTGAATAATGTAATGGTATCTTTAGGTGGAAGTAATATTGAAGAAAAGCTTTTGACCGATTTAGTTGATAATATGAAATCTGCAAAAGGAGTACTAAATACTGTAGTATGTGTAATTCTATGTTTTATGATGGCATATTATGAACTGAAATTTTTTATTATGTATTTAATGAGGGTACTTAGAATAGCATTTTATATGGTAATATCACCATTGGTATGTTTGATATATCCAATTGATAAAATAGGCGATGGAAGAGCACAATCATTTTTAAATTGGATTAGAGAGTATATCATGGAAATATTTTTACAGTGCATACATTTAGGACTTTACATTGTATTTATATTCTCTGCTGGAGAAATAATAGCTTCATTTCCGGTTTTAGGAGTAATTTTCTTAGCAACAATATCTAATGGTGAAAAGATAGTTAAAAAATTATTAAATATAGACACTCATTTTGCTAAAGGTATGAAAGAAACAAGATTGCCTGGGCAAGGCTAAAAATCTAATTATTAAATATTTTAGAAAGCATAAGGTTTATAAATATGAATAAGAAAAAGAAAATTATAATAATTACATTATCAATTATAATTTTAATAATAGCTTTTAGAATGGGCTATTCTTATTTAGTAAACAAAAATAAAAAATATTCTTCGATTGATGATTTCAATAATATTAAAGAGTTAGTCAATTATTATAATTGCGAATATAAGGGAATTAAGAATTCTAAAGAAGAAAATTATACAAAAGATATATATATAATATTTTCAGAAGATCCTATAACTAAAGATGGTGAAACTAATAAGATTTTTTATGAAAATTTAATTAGTTTGATTAGTGCAAAAATGGAGAGAAAGGATTATAGAATAATTGATGAAAATAAACAATTAACAATTAGAGTGAAGTTTGATAAAGAAGGAAAAGTTGGATATACAATAAATGATTATAGCAATTATTTTGAAAATTTAAAATCACTTTATACAATAAATAATGAAAAAAAAGATAGTACAATACATTCAAATATTGTATCTAGGGAATTACAAAATATTATAAACAATGGTTGGATAAGAAGAAACTCAGGACTTGGAGAAAAAACATCAACTTGTGATAATTATGATATTTATTGGAATAATGGTTATAAAATTAAAACAATAAATAACAAAATTTATAATATAATTTTCTTAAATAATTATCAAGGCGAAGTTTTACAAGGTGTTACAACAGGTATGACAACAGAAGATATAAAAAGAGTTTTAGGAGAACCTACATATATAGATAATTCTGAAATAGAAGTAATAGGATATAAATTAGATAATATATATGCATTCTTTACAGATGGTGAGATTTCAGTTTATAGATTAGATGAATTCAATGAAGAAGATAATAAAAAATTTGCAAGTTTGATGACTAAATTAAACTCTGATAAAGATTATAATTCATTTTTATCAGAATTAACTAATCTTTATCCAGATTATTCTGAGTATATACAAGAATCAAATCATATAAATATAAAATATCCATTAAGAGGATTTGAAAGTAATTTTGGACAAGACGCAAATAATGGAATTACAATATATAATAATTATCAAGGTAATATTACAGAAGATATTTCAATTGATGATGTAAAAAATAGTAAAAAATTACCAGCTAATACATATTTGAATTTAGAAAGAAATTTAGTTTTTGATGAAGAATTAGAAAGATTAAATGATGAATTAATAACTAGAGATTATTATGATAATGAAGGATTAGCAAAAGGAGAATTTGCTGTAAATAGTAAATATGCAGTATATTACAACAAAATATATAAAGAATATGTGTTTTATTCAATAGATAAAAATAATCCAGATTTTGAAATTAGAGTACAAAATGCAACTGGAATATATACTTTAACAGATAATTATTTCGTTTATGGTGTTACTAATGATGGGATTTATGTTATAGATACAAATAATATGAATGCTAGTAAAATTGCTAATGACACAGGAAATTGTATTATAGATAGAATAGAGAATAATGTAATTTATTATGATAATACATCAATTACATTATCATTCAACTAAAAATAAAAAGTCAAAAAATTAAGTGAATCTAAAATAGAAATTATAGTTTGTAACTTAGAAAGGAATAGTAATAGTGAAAAGGCTAAAAGATATATTAAGAAAAACTACACTAATGATAATCATTATATATTTACTAGTTTTTTCAGTGATTCCAAAAAGGGTACAAGCAACTAATATAAGTCAACAAGATATAGTTACTACAGTAGAAGATGAAAACGATAATACAAATATAACCGATACTGAGGAGAATAAAACTTATAGTGCACAAGAATTACAACAGAAAATAGTAGAATTTGCTAAAACATGGATTGGAGTAACACCTTATGTTTGGGGAGGAGAAAGCTTAACTAGTGGTGCTGATTGTTCAGGATTTGTTATGGCTATTTATGCACAGTTCGGTTATAATTTACCACATGGAACAGATAGTTTGTTAAGCTGTGGAAGCCAGGTTTCATATGCTGATGTACAATTAGGAGATGTAATTGTTACATCTTCAACAGGAAGCCAAACTGGTAGACATACAGGAATATACGCTGGTAATGGTCAATGGGTAAATGCAAAAGGAAAAAAGTATGGAACAGTACTTAATGATGTTCCATCTGGAAACATTTTAGGAGTTAGAAGAATTGTAGGAACTGTTAGTAGTGATGGAAGGGTACCTTCATTTACACCAGGTGATTCAGTTTCAGGTGGATCGGCGATAACAGGATTTAAGGGTGAAATAGACGATACAACAGTTTCATTAGATGAATTAGATTTTCAATTTTCAGGAAGTCCACAAAAAGTGGAGTATAATGGTGAAGAAAAGCCTAATCCTTGGATATTTTCAAAATTATCACAAATAATTGATTATATTGTTGGAATCTTTATAGGTTCTATAAGAGTATCAATTGTAGGGTGGACAGCTATTATAGAAAGTTGGATAAGCTCAGTAATGCATTCATTAAGTGGAACTGAAAATGATAAGATATATACAGTAGAAGACATAATTTTCAATAGAATACCAATATTTGATGTAAATATTTTCTCTAATACTGCAGGAGGGGAAGAAGTAACAGAAAATTCTCCTACTGGAGTAATAAGAAGTGTTGTAGCAACATGGTATATAGCTGTTAGAAATATTGTAGCAATATTTTTAATGATAATGCTTATTTATACAGCTATTAGAATGGCAATTGCTACAGTTGCAGAAGAAAAAGCAAATTATAAGCAATATTTAATTGGCTGGTTAAAAAGTGTAATTGTACTATTTGTTATACATTATATATTGATGATAGTACTTAATATTAATAGTACATTGGTGAGCATGTTTAGTGGAGATAGTTCACAAGAAAACTTAATATACGAAACTATAAGAACAAGAGCTTATGATATTAGATTTTCTGTTGGAATGACAGGAATGTTTATGTATATAGCATTAATATTTATGTTTATAAAATTTATTTGGTTATATGCAAAACGTTTCTTTACAATAATAATTCTTACAATAATTTCACCAATAATGGTAGGAAAATATTCTTTTGAAAGTGCTAGTGGAAAAAGAAGTACAATTTTTTCAAAATTTTTATATTTGTATAGTTCAAATATATTAATACAATCAGCACATGCTTTAATATATACAACTTTAGTAAGTATTGCATTGGATTTAGCTTTAGAAAATATTACTGGATTTATTTTAGCATTGATATTTATGAGTTTTATGTTAAAAGCAGACCAAATTGTATTGAAGTTATTTAAGTTTGATAAAGATGTCGGAGATATAAGAGCTCCGTTTAGAAAGAAAGAAGAATTAGCAGGAATATATTATAGTTATGGTATTTATAAGCTAGCTAAAGATAGAGCAAAAGATGGATTAAGAACCATAAAACACATTGGAGCGTCTGGAGTAAAAGCAGTAGGAAATAGATTAGGTAAAGAGGATGTAACATCAGATATTAAAGAAGCAATTGATAAAAAGAAAACAAAAATAGATAGATTCTTATTAAGTAAGAGTGATAAATATTTAGGAAGAAATAGTGAAACTAGCCAAAAATTAGTATTAAAAATAGCTTCTAGAAGAAAAGGAACATCAGGAAGATTAGCAAAACAAGCTTTGCAACTTAGAAAGGTTGAAAGAAAACAGAGATATACAAGTAATTATAAATTTATAGTAAGTGAAGTTAAAGGAGTAGGAAGTATAATACTAGCAGTACCAACAATGATATTTAGTCCTTCAGTAGGAATTGGACTAGCATCAAGTGGTATAAATACTATTAAGAAAAATGGAAAACAAGAAAAACTTAGACATTGGACAACAAAACAGAAGATTGCAAATACTGTTACTTTTGGACATTATGGCAATAGAGTAGAAGCAAAAGAAAAAGTAGAAAAGAATAAAAAGGAACTAGATGCATTAGTATTTTCAATTATGAAAAGTAATGAATCTATGGATAGGGTTGAGATTGAATTAGAAAAATATACTGATCCTGAAGATAAACAGAAAGCAAAAGAAGTAATGAAGCAAGTTGTTAATATGAAGGCAGATGTAAGTAAAGTAAAAAGGTATATAGAGCAATATTTAATAAGAAATTCAATTCCAAGTATAGACAGTATGAGTAAATCTGAACTACGAAATATGATAGGTCATGTAACTAGTAATATATGTAGAGATTCTAACTTAAGTGAGGACGTAACTAGAGATGCAATAGATGAAGTAATAAAAAGCACAAATATAGTAGTTCAAGATGTAAATGAAACTCAAAGTTCAACTCCAACGAAAAATATGTATACAGAACAAAATTCAAATAGAACACAAAAAGATAGCGCAGAAAAAAGTAGATTTGGAGTACAAAAAGTTAGCGCAGAAAAAAGTAGATTTGGGATACAAAAAGATAACACAGAAAAAAGTAAATTTGGGGTACAAAAAGATAACACAGAAAAAAGTAAATTTGGGGTACAAAAAAATAACAGAGAACAAAATACAAATGGAAGTGCGGTTAAAGATATTAATCGATTTGCTCAAGTAATAAATGAATCAATAGTTAAAAAAGTTGCCGGTAATAAATTCATGAATATTGCACAAGAGATAAATAAAATGAAAGAAGCAGAAATATCAACTAAGGCTGCGGCAGAAGATGCAACAGGTGATGATGATACAGAATTAATTAATATAAATAGATATATAGACAATTTATAAAATAGGAGTGAAATTATATGAAAAACAAGAAAAAGAAGTTAATATCAATAATCTTAATAACATTACTGACATCATTAATTCTTTATATGTTAACTGGAAAAAGTTTTGCATTAGATAATATAATAAGTGCAGGAGAAGGCTTAATGGATGGATTAGTAGGAGTATTACTTCTTCCAGCTAAATTTCTCATTTGTGTACTTGGCGGTATAATAGGCTTAATTATGGGATTGTTTGCCGAAAATGGTAGCATTACAGGACTATTTTCAAATGGAGGACTTACATTACAAGATATTTTATTTAATAAAGTTGATTTATTAAGTGTAAACTTCTTTGATTTATCAAACGGAACATCAGTAGCCTCAACAATCAGAAATAATGTAGCAATATGGTATACTTCAATTAGAAATTTAGCAGCAATAGTATTAGCAATTATAGCTATATATGTTGGAATAAGAATGGCTATAAGTACTGTAGCAGAAGAAAAAGCAAAATATAAATCAATGCTTGTAGATTGGTTGACAAGTTTAGCTTTGCTATTTATATTACAATATATAATGATATTTACAATTAATATAAATAATGCATTTATAAATGTATTATCTAAATCTTTAGGAACAGCAAATACAGATGCAACTTCAATCTTTTTAGAAAGAGCATTTAAAGAATTTTCATTTACAAGTGGTATGGCATGTGCGATTATATACTTGTTATTACAAGGAATAACTTTTGTATTTTTACTAACATATATAAAACGTATGATAACAATTGGATTTTTGATGGTTATATCACCACTTGTAACTGTTACATATTCAATAGATAAAATGGGAGATGGTAGAGCACAAGCATTAAATAATTGGCTTAAAGAATTTGTATATACTATATTGATACAGCCATTTCATTGTGTATCATATTTAGTTTTAGGAACAACAGCTTTAAATTTAGTAAATCAAAATAATGGTTGGTCAGGTGGAACAGGAATAGCAAATGCAGTAGTAGCAATCGTTATATTAATATTTATATATAATTCTGAAAAAATTGTTAGACATATATTTCATTTTGAAAATAGAAGTGTTGGAGAAACTATTGCAAACGCTGCAATTGCAGGTGCAGTATTAAATAAGATAGGAAGTTCAAGAGGTGGAGGACAAAAAGCAGCCGTAGCAGGAACAAAGAAAAATTTTGGCGGGTCTAATAATAGAAACAATACACAGACATCAACTACACAAACAACAAGGCAAAATAATAGCAATAGCAATAACAACAATAATAATAATAATATCAATAATAGAAGTAATAATAATTCTAGACAGACTACTAATACCAGAACGCAGACAGAAAGCTCTTCTAGACAGAGATCTAGTGGTGGAGTAAGAGGATTATTAAATAAAGGTGGCAATGCAGCTAGAAAAGTAGCTAGACCACTTTATAATGGAGTTGTAGCAGCAAACTCAAGAGTATTTGGTGCAGTTGCTTTAGGTACACTTGGTCTTTCTACAGGTGAAGAAAAAGCAGGAATAGCAGGAGCAATAGCAGGATATTCTAAGGGAGTAGGTTTTTCAGAATCAAATAAAACAAGAGTATTACAACATGATTTAGCAAGAGCAGTAAATAGATATAAAAATGATTCAGCAAATTCAGGAATGTCACAAGATGATATAATTAATAATGCATTAGATTTCGCAGATGGAACAAAGATTGCAAATACTCGAGAAGAAATAGCATTAAGAGATGCAATGCAACAATATCAAGCTCAATTGACAAGAAATGGATTAGATGGAAAGAAGATGATAAAACAAACTAAACAGACTGTGAAAGATATAGATAATGGATTAATAACAGAATATAGTAGAGCTCAAAGATATGTTGGAAATGTAGGATCAGCTATTAATAGGATAAGAACAAGAATTACTTCACCACAACAAGAAGAAAGGAACAATAATAATACGCCATCACAGCAAGAGCAAAATAATAACCGTAGAGTTCAACCACAGCAAGAGCCAATAAACAATGAAAATAATACGTCTCAACAAGGGCAAGGAAATGATAATAATAATTCTTAACAACAAAATTTATGAAATAATACAAAAGAGTAATTACAATAAAATGCATAAAAAGTTTAGAATATTTAAATGTAATCAAATTTTTAATTAAGAAATGTAGCATTAAAGGAGGTGAGTACAATAGCAGAAAATACTGATAAATCAAATAACTCAGGAAAAAACAAAACTCCTCAAAATAGAGAATATAAAAATTCAGAAAATAATAATAATGATAAACAACAACAAGATAATGAGCAAAAAGATGAAGAGTTAGATGGGATAAATACTGCATCAGATAAAATATTAAGTGATAATGCTAAAAATAAAGTAAATAATGCAAAAAATAAAACGAAAGAAAAAACCAAAAAAGTATTACAAAACAAAAAGGTATTAGCATTTATAGCTGCTCATATAGTACCAATATCAATAATATTGTTAATTATTGTATTTGTGATTTGGATTATAGGTGTATTCGCATTCTTTTCTACATTACCAGGAATGATTTTAGAAAAGGTAAAAGAATTTGGAAGAAGTTTGTGGGGAGATTTTTCGGGATTCTTTACAGGAGATTCAGTAGGAGCAGAAGTAACTCAAGAAGATATAGTAGATTTAGCACAATATATACAAAGTATGGGATATGAGAATCTTAAAAGCTGTGGATTTGGAGATGTTGAATATGAAGATAGTGAAGAAAATAATGAGAATAATCTTATAAGCACAGATAGACAAATAAAGAAAATAAATAAAAGTGTTGATGGAAAAAATTATTTGAAGGAATATATTGCTGCAAATGAATCAACATTTGCGTTAGCAAACTGGAGTGTATTAGGAGCTATAAGCGAATCTGCCTCAACTCTTAAAGCAATTGTAAAATTAGATCTTAGTTCGATAAAATCAAATGAAAATTTTTCAACAGGAATGATAAATATATTAGATACAAGAACTCCACTTCAACAAAGTGCAAATGCTGTACTTGGAAATCTTGGTGGTAGCTGGTTAGCAAATGAGTTAGGATTAAATAAAGCTGCGGAATATGTAAAAATAAATAGAAAAGATGAAAAGATGATAGTTTATACTGATGCTATATATAATCCTATAGTAAATCTTTTTGGAAATAATACAGTAAAATGGGGTAGTGTATTTAGTTATGATATGTCTACATGGACAGCAAGATATGGCAAACCTACAGAATTGTTTTTAGCAGTTCATTTATCAACAATGATGCCTGATTTAGCGTATGAGATAGCAACAAATAGTAAATTAAATACAAAAGTAAATATTGTATTTCAAGATGTAAACGTTACATATAATACTGTAGTAAAAGATGTTAATGGAAATCAATCTAATATTTCAAATGATGAAATAATTAATGCATTTTTAAATTATGCAATAACTGGACAAGATCTTGATTATGAATATGAAGAAGAGTATGAAGTTGAAAATTCTAATGAAGATATAGATTCAAATGAATCTGAGAATTCAAATGAAATTGAAGATTCAAATGAAAACATAGATTCAAATGAGATTGAAAATGAAGAGACCGAATCAACGATAGAAACTAGAACGGTTACAGGTAGTGAAAACTTTTATCAAGATGTATTGGAAAATATAGGAGATGATCAAGAAAAAAGAAATAGTTTTTTCAAAGATATAATGAATCAAATTGATGAAAATAATCCTATAATTTCTAATAGTAGAGAATTAAAAAGTATCAATATAGCAGGAGCATTAGTAGATGATAGTTCATTTATGGGAAAAGTGCTAAAGGCTATTATGAATTTAGGTGGATTATTAGATAAAATATTTACTGGTTCAACTAAATATTTTGCTTATGTAAAAACAGGAACAGAGCAAGTTCCAGGATTAGAAGGAATTACCTATGATGATTTATTAGAATTAGCAGAAATTACTGCTAAGGGTATGGAAGATGGAATAAAAAATGTAAAGTGGCCATATATAGAAAGTGTCACAAGCCATTGGTTCTATCAAGATATAGATTTTACAAAGGGTGTATATAGAAGAGCAAAAGCAGCTACAAAGAAGATAGATTATGAACCAAGGAGTGATAAAGAAGAAACTTCATTAGTAAAGGATAATATTAAGGTACAACTAGATGCAATATTTACTTCTGATCAAGGTGTTGTGTATCAAGTATGTGAACCAGAAGCAACAGGTCCAAATCAAACAATAGTAGATATATTTAAAGATAAATATTATAAATATGATGGTACAGAACAGACAGCAAAAGCAATAGACAATGCTAAAAGATATGATATATCGGGTAATGCAGGGGTTGATTATGAAGGAGTAAATATTGAGGAACCTACTGTAGAAAAACAAGAAGTATCATTTGAAGAAAATAAAGTTAATGCTTTAACAGCTTTTTCAATTCTTGAAAATATGCATTCAGAAGAGGGAGACTTTGTTTATAGAAACTTAAAAGAGCTAATGCATACACTAGACTACTTTGATGAAGAAGACTTAACAGAAGAATTAAAAGAAACACTACTTTGGTTGATACAAGTGGACGAGCCAGATGGAAAAGAAGAGCGATTTAATGTAACAAGAGATCCTGATGAATATGGAATTTTAATAAAGGATGTAAGAGGAAGAACAGTACTTGCACCAGAAAATTGTGAAATAACATCTGATGGAGATGTAGTAACATTAACATTTACTGGATTAAGTGATGAAACAGTAGAACTTTTAGAATATATTTATAAAGATGATTTTAAAATCATAGAAAAAGATGCAATAGCAGGCGTAACAATGAAAATTAAAGGTATGAAACTTAATGCATCTGGAACAGCTTCAAGAGGAGATGTAATAGGAACAGCAAATGGCGATTTAGAAGTAGTTATGCTAGATGTAGATAAATCTAGAATTGAAGATGTTGAAGAATACATGAAACAATCTAATAATAATGCTTATTATCAAGCTGTATTGAATACAAAGAATAAGGTTTATGGCGAAGGCATTGATATAGGATATTATGTTGGAGATGGAATAAGCAGAGGTAATGGAGCTGGAAATAGTGCTGTATCTTATGGAAATGGGACATGGTCATATAATGATAGTGACTTCGATTTAATATGTGCAATAACAGCTTCAGAAGATAGTTACAGTTATGAAGGTTCATTAGCTGTAATTACTACAGCATGTAACAGAACAGTAAGTAGAAATTGGAAAGGAAGAGGTTCAGATCCACTTAGTCAGTATATTTCGAAAGGTCAATTTGAAGGTTATTTTGCAGGACACTATAAAAAATATTTAGGTGGCAATTATCCAGACTTTGTAAGACAAGCGGTTGAAGATGCATTAAAGACAGGTATAAGAAACCATAGTTATTGCTCATTTAGAGGATATTACAAAGAAAGAGATGAACAACAAGAAAGAATAGGTAATAAAGGAAACTGGTATTTTGAACTAATAGTTTAATATTAGATATTATTAATAATGTGAGGAGATATATTAATGAAAAAATTTTTAATAATAATTATAGTGTTATTAGTGATACTAGCACTAGGACAATCAATTTATTATAAATTAAATGAAACAAAAAATACATCTCCTTATATAGATTCAATTGAGGAAACAGCACAACAATCATTATATATAATTGGTATGTCTGATATCTATGATAAATGTAATCCCAAAATTCAATTTGAGGATTTACAAAAAAGGTTTTACTCATTTATAAATGTTAATCTTCCAGAAATATTTAAAAATATATATAATAAAAATATTCAAGAAATAAAACAATATTATGAAGAAAATATAGATAAAATAAATGCAATGTATATATATCAAGAAGAAGACTTTGTGTCAATTGCAAAGCAGTTACAAAATATCTATAATAATCAAAATGAAATAGTTAATATTGAAAACTATGAAATTGACACAAATTCTATTATGGTTGTACAAAATAACTTAATAGGTTTTGATACAATTTTTTACTATGATAATAATACTACTTTAAAAGTAAAATTTATATTGTCAGAAAGCACTGAAAATATGATGATTGCAAGTGCTTCAGACTTAGATAAAGTATTTGAATACTATACTGGCGATGTAAAAAAATCAGATTTTTTAAGTAAATTAGAATCTCTAATTTCAAATGTAACGACAATAAGAGAAAATTCTACATTAAGAACTGAAAATGAAAAAATTCAATATTATGATTTAAATAAAGATGAATTAAATAATATCGGAATATACTCAGCAGAGTATTATATAACAATTACAAATCAAGTGAATGCTATGAAATGGAGATACCAAGATATTAGTTATATTAACTTTGAAGTAGAAAATGATATAGTTGCAGATGAAAATAATTTCAATTTTAAAGTAAAATTATTTTATAGCTATGATAGTGAAATAGAATTAATTGTTAAATTAAAAATGAACAATAAAAATGAACCAGATATATGTTTTTCGGGAGTTATAAAGGAAGCAAATTAGATGATAAGAAAGGAAATTAATTTAATATGGATAAAAGGTTATCAACCATATTATTAAGTATAGTAGTACTTATTTTAATAGCATCGAATATTTTAATATATATAAATAATCATAAAGATGAAATAGAAGAAAGTACAAATAATGAAGTAGAAATAGAAAATACAATTGGCAATAATGTAGTGAATACAAAACAAGAAGTTCAAGATAAAATTACAAGTAAAGTTGCAACTTTGCCTGAAAAAAATAGAATGCAAATATATTTTGGAAATTTTATAACTTACGTAGAACAAAGAAATTATGAAAAAGCGTATAAATTATTAAATGAAAGCTTTAAGCAAAACTATTTTCCTACTATAAATGAATTTGAACAATATATAGAAAAATATCCTAAAAATATGACAGTAGACTATAAGAATATAGAAAGACAGGGAGAATTATTTATTTTAACAGTAGAAATAAAGGATATATTTGATAGTAGTGTAGAAGCAATAAATCAAAGAGTTGTTATAAGAGAAAATGGTGCAAATGATTATACAATATCTTTTCAAATTGAACAAAATTAAAGAAAAAAATGCTAAAATAAATATGAGAAAGGAGTGTATGGTTATTTAAATTATTAAATATATCATACAAGCGAAAATATGAACTTTAATGCTAGAGTTACATTAGCAATTAAAAATTTTTTCAAAAAATACGGTAGAATAATTTTGATAGTATTTATAATTTGGCTAATTGTATTTTTAATAAATCAATTTTTAAAAAATAGACCCAAAGTGCAATCAATGATAAACACATATACTCCAGATGAGCCAATTATTGATGATGGTGGAGGTGTACCAGAACTATATAAGCCAAATATAAATTCAACTGTGGAAAATTATTTTAATTTTTGCAATAATAAAAATTATGAAGAAGCTTATAATATGCTAACCGATGAATGTAAAAAATATTTATATGGAAATGATATAACAATATTTAAAGAATATGTAGATACAATATATAATGGTAAAAAAATATATAATCTTCAAAACTATTCAAATGTTGGCGAAACTTATATTTACGATATGGTAGTACTAGATGATATTGAAGCAACTGGAACAACAGGAGGATATGAGCCTTATAAAGAAAAAATAGCATTACATAAGGAAGATAAAGGATTTAAAATATCAAATCAAGGATATATAGAATCAGTAGATTATAATATAGTAACAGAAGATGAAAACATTAAAGTTTCTGTAAATTCAAAGGATGTAAGTTATAAAAAAGAAGGTTATAATGTCACATTAACAAATAAAACAGATAAATATATTGTTATTGTTGATAATAGTATAAATAATGAAATAACTCTAAATTTAGGAGATCAAAAAAGGAAAGTAACTAATTATTCAAATGCTACTCTTGTATTAAATCCAGGGGAGACAAGAGAAGAAGTATTTATATTTGATAAATTCTATGACGATCAAAAAACACCTAGAGAGATAAGTTTAGAAAATGTAAGAGTATTAGAAAATTATATAATTGACATGGAAAATACATCCGCATCAGCAGATAAAATGTATAGTTATAATATTGAACTTAAATAAAACTATAAAATAAAATTCATAAAAGCTACCTAACAACATATAATTTGTTAGATAGCTTTTTATTAATATACTAAAGGAAAGGAATTAAATTATGGATAAAAATAGGTCGGTAAAGAAAAATCTGTTTAATAAAATATTTACTATATTATTAATAAGTTTAATTTTAGGTATATTAATAAATCCATATATATATGCAAATAGTGAAGAAGAACAGGAAGATTATAATTTTTATCAAAACATATTACAAGAAATAGAAAAAGAAGAAAACACAATAAATGTAAATTCAAATAACATATCTAGAAATGATGCAAAAAATACAACAGAAGTAAACACTAAGAAAGAAATTAAAAAGCCAGTAATTAATTCGAGAAGATATGCTATATTTGACAGATCATCAAAAACAGTAATATATGGAAAAGATGAAGATAAGCAAACTGCAATGGCTTCTACTACTAAAATTATGACAAGTTTGGTAGTGTTAGAAAATTGTAAGAATTTAAATGATATTATAACAGTAGATAAAAAATCTGCACAGACAGGAGGTTCGACACTTGGGATAAGAGAAGGGGATAAAATAACGGTTAATGATTTATTATATGGTTTAATGCTTAGATCAGGAAATGATGCAGCAGTTGCACTTGCAGAATATATAGGTGGAAGTGTAGAAGGATTTGCAAAAATGATGAATGAAAAGGCTAGAGAAATAGGATTAGAAAATACTAATTTTGTAACTCCTAATGGATTAGATGATCCTAACCATTATACAACAGCAACAGAATTAGCAAAATTAACAGATGTTGCTTTAAATAATGAGAAATTTGCAGAAATAGTAAAAACAAAATATAAAACAATTTCAATAAATGGCAATTCAAGAGAAATAAAAAATACGAATGAATTGTTGCTTTCAGATGTAGAAGGAATTTATGGAGTAAAAACAGGTTTTACAAATAATGCAGGAAGATGTTTAGTAACAGCAGTAAAAAGAAATGATATGGATTTAATATTTGTAGTACTTGGGGCTGACACTAGAGAGTATAGAGCAAAAGATAGTTTAAAGTTAATAAATTATGCATATCAAAAATATAAAGTAGAGAATGTAGAAGAATTTGCACAAAAAGAGTTTGAAATGTGGAAAAATGTTAATCAAAATAGAATATATATTAATAAGGGTAGGGGAGGATTAGAAATTGAAATAACTAAAAATGAAATACAAAAAATAGTTACAGATAAAACTTTAAGTGCAGAAATAAATGTACTTGGTGCATTGGAAGCACCAGTAGAAAAAGGAACTAAAATTGGTTCAATGATAATAAAAAATGGAGAAGATATAATTGAACAGTTAGATGTAATAGTTTCAAAAAAATTGGAAAGAAGAAATTTAATAGATTATTTCTATATATTTGCAAAATTAACAAAGTAAAAATCTTGACAATAATAAAAAAATCTGGTAATATTATAATTGCTTTTATTATAGAGTAATTATGTATGCAGGTATAGTTTAGTGGTAAAACATAACCTTGCCAAGGTTAAGTTACGGGTCCGATTCCCGTTACCTGCTCCAATTTTTTTTACCTATATGGCGCCTTAGCCAAGCGGTAAGGCACGAGTCTGCAAAACTCTGATGATCGGTCCGACTCCGATAGGCGCCTCCAAAGTATTTTTAAATTCCACAGATTTTTAAGAATTCTGTGGAATTTTCATAACTGTCTAAAGCTTTTTATATCAAGCATTTCCATTTCTTTATGATTTCTTTCAATTTTTCTCAAATTTCCAACACTACATTAATTTTTCATAAAAACTACATTAACATTTTTTTAAAATATTAACAAATAAGAGCTTTTTGAATAATGGTTTTTTATATAAAAAATTACTCCTCCAGTTCGAATGCTTGGTTTTTATTTTAACATTTCTTATGGAATATATAATATAATTTATCTGTATAAATATATTGACTTTTACAAACATTTGTTTTATAATATGAGCAAAGTTTACACAAGGAAGGAATGAAGTTATTTATGAATAATGATACTAATATTGAATCAGTAAGTAAAGAATTAAATTTAGTAAAATATGAAACAATAGATATTAAGAATTTAATTTATTGCATAAGAGGAAAACAAGTTATGCTAGATAGTGATGTAGCAATGTTATATCATTATGAAACTAAGAAAATAAATCAAGCAGTAAAAAGAAATATTGATAGGTTTCCAGAAAAATTTTGCTTTCAGTTAACAGAAGAAGAATTTTTAAATTTAAGGTCACAATTTGTGACTTTAAACGAAGTTAATATAAATGCAGAGCAAGAAAATAACTGGTCACAATTTGTGACCAGTTCAAAAAGTGATAATAGCAAGCATAGAGGAAAAAAATATTTGCCATATGTCTTTACAGAACAAGGTATAGCAATGTTATCGGGTTTGTTAAAAAATGATATAGCTGTTCAAGTAAGTATACATATTATGGATGCATTTGTTGAAATGAGAAAATTTATTTCCATAAATGGACAAGTTTTTGAAAGATTAACAAATGTTGAATATAGATTATTAGAACATGATAATAAATTCAATCAAGTATTTAATGAATTACAAAAGAATAAAGAACAAGAATTTAAACAAAAAATATTTTTTAAGGGACAAATATGGGATAGCTATGAATTAATAATTGATATTATAAAAACAGCTCAAAGTAAAATAGTAATAATAGATAATTATATAGACGATACTATTCTAAAAATGCTACAAAAGAAAAATAAAAATGTTCAAGCAATTATTTTAACTTCACAAAATTGTAATATAACAAAATTAGATATTAAGAAGTTTAATGAGCAATATGGAGTACTACAAATAGCAAAGACAGATAAATTTCATGACAAATTTCTAACATTAAGTTAAAATTTTGCCATTTTTTTATTCTTTTAGAGCTGTCTGCATTTTAAATTATATTTTCTCCTTAAATTGCTATATTTTATAATAATGTTATCCAATTTCTTCTTCCATACATAACTCTTACAATTTGTATATTTTCATTATTTATTCTATAAAAGACAATATAATTATCAACTACTAGTTTCCTAATTTTAAATCTTTTGATTATATCATCATCTATAACAGAATACATTTCTGGATTATCTTTTAAACTATCTATTTCCTTTTTTATCTTCGTAATTAGTTTTTGAGCAGTATTAGGCTCTTGTAAATTATATTTAATGTATCGTTTTATATCTATTAAATCTTGTTTTGATTCCATTGAATATTCTATATTATATTTTTTCAAAGGCAAATCCTCTTTCTTTTTTAAATTTTATCTAACTCGTCAAAAACTTCTTTTGATGAATATTTTTTGCCATTTTCTAATGACTTAATTCCTTTTTCTAATTCTTTATATAAAGCATACTTATCTGTTAAAAGTTCGTATAACTCAATACTCATTACTGCTAAATCTCCTGCACCATTTTTAGTAATATATACTGGACTGTTTGTTTGATGGCAAATTGTAGAGATTTCATTATAATTATTTCTCAAATCAGAACTTGGTCTAATAATTGGCATACTAAACACCTCCATAAATATTATATACATATTTTATCAAAATATTGATATATAGTCAATATTTTTCAAGTAATTATATTTTTATTTTATACGTATTTATATATAGTAAGTGTTCCATTTTTTTCTGTATTATAGTATAATGATTACAAATTATATAAAAGAGGAAGATTTAAATTGAAAAGAAAAATAATAATTATTATATGTATAGTATTAATTTTAATAGCTGTAACTATATTAATTTCAATATATAGACTTAATATTATACCACATAAAGAATATACTAATAGTGATTTTAATATTGAAACATATATTAGTAGTGTTGACAAAGATAATGATGGAATAGATGACCAAACTGATATATTAAATAATGTAAAAAAATATATAGAGTCAAAGCCTAAATATAAAAGTAAATATTATGGAACAGGTTACCCGGATGATGAATATGGAGTTTGTACAGATGTTGTTGCTTTTGGGTTAAAAGATGCTGGATATGATTTGATGGAATTAGTAAATCAAGACATTATAAGTAATAAAGAACAATATAATATTGAAGTCATAGATAAAAATATAGATTTTAGAAGAGTACAAAACTTAAATGTATATTTTAAAAATAATAGTATTTCATTAACAACAAAATTATCAGATATAGAAGAATGGCAAGGTGGAGATATAATTGTTTTTAAAGATCATATAGGCATAATATCTGATAAAAGAAATAGAAATGGTATTCCTTTTTTAATACATCATGCAAATCCAGCCCAGATTAATTATGAGGAAGATGTACTAGAATTATATAGACAAGACTATATCATTGGACATTATAGAATTAGTTAAAGGTCAAGTGAAAAAGTAAATGCAATTCTGTAAAGTAAATTATTGATATTTAATATAAACTTTACTTTTTACAAAAATTATAGTATAATTTAAATATCAAAGCGATATGTTCGCAAAATTATAGGAGGAAAAAATATGAGCCGGAAACAAAGCGTAAGGAAACTTTTATTTTGTTCTACAATTTTATGCGCAGTTTGTTTAATATTAATAATTGTGCAATTTAACAAAACAAAAAACTATGCTAAGAAGGTGGAGGAAAAAAGAGAAAATACATTAGAATGGTTACAGAGTCAAAAAGAAAAAGATGCAAATTTATATGTATCGCTATTAACGAATAATCCATATGCAAAAGTAGAAGATAAGCTTCATTGTTTGTTAGAAGATTCCTTTAGCAATATTGTTAATATACATATTAAGGGATATACAGATGAACGAGTAGCGATGCTTCAACTCCAGCCATTGTTTTGGATTGAAAGTCAATTAGAAAATGAAACAATAAATAATATTGATGCCTACAGATTGTTGCTATTGTTCTGTAGCGAAGAAGATAGTGAAGACGAAGAGTTTATGGATATTATTCAGGAGGAAGCTTATAACTATCTTCCAAGTCCTGATGACGAAGTTGAAATGAACCGGTTACATAAGATTTTAAAAAGACTATCTAGTTTTCTGGATAGTTTAAGTGAGGAAAATGAACAAGCGGGTGTTAAACCGCTTGTTCATTTTTTTATAATACTTAAAAATAATTTGTCAAAAGAATAAATTCAATTCATAAGAAAAATTAAATGACAGTGGTTTATTATTATTGACAATATAAGTATAAACAAATATAATTTTATCAAATGAGGAAATAAAAATGAGTAAGAAAAAAGTAAATACATCTAAAAAAAATAAACCACAAAAAAAGAAGGGAAGATTAAAAACTATATTAATCTTACTTTTTATATTATTGATAGTTGGAATAGGAATATTTATTTATACAAATAGAACAGAGCCATCATTAGCATTAAAACAATATTTTTCATTATTAAAAGATAAAAATTATGAAGCAATGTATGATTTAGTTGAAATAACACTGTCAAAAGAAGATTTTATTAATAGAATAAAAAATATTTATGAAGGCATTGAAGCAGAGGATATATCTATTACGATAGCTACAAATTCAAGTAAAGATGATAATGGAAATGTAAATATTACATACACAAATTCAATGACTACACTTGCTGGAAATACTAATTTTATTAATACTGTAAAAATGCATCATGTAGATGGAAATTATAAAATTGTATGGGATTCATCAATGATATATCCTGATTTAAAAGATGAACAAAAAGTAAGAGTTTCAACTAATACACATAAAAGAGGAACGATTTATGATAAAAATGGAATAGCTTTAGCAAAAGATGGATCAGTATATCAAGTTGGTTTAGTGCCAGGAAAAATGAATGAAACTACTGACAAAAACAAAATTGCAGAATTACTTGGAATAACAACAGAAACAATAAATAATGCACTAAATGCTTCTTATGTGAAAGATGACACTTTTGTACCATTGAGAAAAATTTCTAGAGAAGAACAAGATTTAAAAAACGAATTACTAAAGATAAAGGGAATAATGGTTTCTGATTATAACGCAAGAGTGTATCCATATAAAGAGGCAACATCAATTTTAACAGGATATGTACAAGATAATGATGGAAAAACAGGATTAGAATATGCATATAATGACAGACTTAAAGGTGAAGATGGTGTTGAAATTTATATAGCAGATGAAGATGGAAACAAGGTAAAAACGGTTCAAAGTAAAGAAGTAAAAAATGGTGAGGATATAAAATTAACTATAGATATTAATATTCAGCAAAAATTATATGAGCAGTTTAAAGATAATCCTGGAGCATCTGTTTCTATAAACTATAATACAGGAGAAATACTAGCATTAGTAAGCACACCTTCGTATGATGCAAATAAGATTAGCTTAGGAGTAACTGATGCAGAATGGAACGAATTACAAAATGATGAAAATAAGCCAATGTATAATAAATATTTAGGAAGCTATGCTCCGGGCTCTTCATTTAAACCAATAGTAGGAGCAATAGGTTTAAAAACAAATAGTTTTACACAATCAGAAGATTTTGGTGCAAGTGGATTGAAATGGCAAAAAGATAGTTCATGGAATGATTTATATGTAACTACTTTGGAAACTTATTCTGGAGATGCAAACCTAGAAAATGCATTAGTTTATTCTGATAATATTTATTTTGCAAAGGCAGCATTAAAAATAGGAAAACAAAATTTGCAAACGGAATTAAATAATTTTGGATTTTATGATAAATTAAATTTTGTTCAAGATGTAACAAAATCAACATATGGAAGTATGGATAGTGAAGCAAGTATTGCAAACTCTGGATATGGACAAAGTGAAATATTAGTAAATCCTATCCACATGGCTAGTATATATTCGGCTTTTGCAAATGGTGGAAATATGGTACTTCCTTATATTGAACAAGAATTAGACGATAATCAAAATGGAAAAGTAAAAATTTATAAAGAAAATGTTATTTCAGAAAGAATTGCTAATATAATTAAAGATGATTTAGTGCAAGTTGTTGAAAGAGGAACGGCAACAGATTGCAAAATTTCGGGCAAAACTATAGCAGGAAAAACAGGCACTGCTGAAATAAAGGAAAATCAAAATGATACAAATGGGGAAGAAATAGGTTGGTTTAACTGTTTTGATGAAAATGGAATGCTTGTTGTTAGTATGGTTCAAAATGCAAAAAAATTAGGTGGAAGCCATTATGTAGTTAAAAAAATGAGAAATATATTTGAGTAAAAAATTCTATGAACATTTGATAAATAATTAAAAAATAATAAAAATAATTTGAATAAATTATTGAAAAAATAAAATTGGTATAAAGTTATCTAAAGTTAAGTGAAAGAGGGAAAAAATGAGCAAAACAATTTGGAAATCGGGGACCTTTGAATATCCAATTCCAGCAGTTATGGTAAGCTGTGGAAGCATGGAAAAGTCAAATATTATAACAGTTGCTTGGACTGGAGTAATAAATAGTGATCCTGCAATGGTTTATATCTCAGTAAGGTCATCAAGATATTCATACAATATAATAAAAGAAACAAAAGAATTTGCTATAAATTTAACAACAAAGGACTTAGCTTATGCAACGGATTGGTGTGGTGTAAAAAGTGGGAAAAATGTAGATAAATTTAAAGAAATGCACTTAACTAAACAAAAAGCTGAATTTATAAAATGTCCACTAATTAAGGAGAGTCCTGTATCAATTGAATGTAAAGTTGAAAAAATAATAGAATTAGGTAGTCATACAATGTTTATGGCAAGAGTTGTATCAATAGATGTAGATGAAAAGTATATTGATGAAAAAGGCGCATTTGACATTTCTAAATGTAATTTAATTGCATATGCAAATGGTGGTTATTATCAATTGGGAAAGAAAATAGGAAAATTTGGATATTCGGTACAGAAGAAAAAGACAAAAGCAAAAAAATATAATCAAAATCAAAAGAGATAATGTAATAATAAATAAGGTGATAAAAAATAAAATAATAATAAATTTTGATTTAATAAAAGTAATAAAAACACTGTTTTATAATAAAGTACATCTCAATTATTAGACAAAAAGTTTAATAATTTGTGTTCAATACATAAACAGTGTTTTTTGTATTATATAGTGACAGTTAATGAATACAATTTAATTATATTTATTTTTTAAAAATTAATTAGCATTTGAAAATTTTTGTTTAGTTTGATCAAGCTTAGCTTGTTCAGCTTCTTCTGTTTTATACCAACCTTTTTCTGACATTAAATTGTATATTTTGTTTTGTATATTTAAGGTTTCTTCTAATGCACATTGAAAAGCTTCGTGAACTTCTGCAGTAGTTGATTCAATAGTACCATGTAAATATAAATCGCAAACTCCTTTTATAACTAATAATTCATTTTCCATTAAATCTCTATCTTCCATTAAAAATCTCCTTTCTTCTAGAAATAAAATGTTTTCAAGCGTATTAACTTTTTTCTTATAATAATTTTAAAAATTTGTCATATAGTTCAGCATGTTTCTTTTCTAATTCTGTCATATAAGAAGATAAAGCT
The DNA here is from genome assembly GCA_947588945.1 of uncultured Clostridia bacterium. Classification (GTDB taxonomy): domain Bacteria; phylum Bacillota; class Clostridia; order TANB77; family CAG-508; genus CAG-793. Next base: position 2,550 of record CANPZY010000012.1, on the reverse strand, counting down.
ACGTCTTGTAACTGGGCAGATGTCTTTACTGCACATGATTTCATGAATTTTTCATGTCCTAAAGCATCTTCAACATATAAAAGTTCCTTACTTGTCATATAAAAATCATTCCTTTCTTCTAAATATATTTTTAATATTTCCTAAAAAAGTAAAAATATTCATTATAAATAATAAAAGAAGTATTTAGAAAATCTAAATACTCCTTTTGAGATAAAAATTGTTTTTTTAAGAATCAACTTCATTAAGTCCCTGAAAAAGTTTTTGCAATAATTCTTTAGCATTTATTTCATCTTCTGTAAATTCTCCGTTGGCTTCAGAAGAAATAAGAATATTAGCAAATTCATTATTAAGTTTTTCTTCGAGCTGTTTAAAGTTGATTTTTTCTTGAGAAATATACTCCTCAAATTTTGAATTGATAAAGTTTTCTTTGATCTTTTTAAAAGTAGGACCAGGATGAAAGAGAGGACTTGATACAGATACATGTGAGGCAGAAGTTATCATCTCAAGTAAATATGCTTTTCTTGCCGATAGAGCTTCTTCGTTATCAATTCCATATAAAGAATTGTAACAAAAAGATACAGCCTCATAATCCTCTGGAATATTGATTGGACCGTCATAACCGAAATTTGCTCTATGCTCTATTCTTGCAGAACAATTTAAAATAGCAATTTTGATAGCTATGGCATATTTTGTCGGAAAGTCTGGTTCTTTACAAATACGTACAAGCTCATGTGCTGGAGCAATCCAATTGTAATCGTATTTGCTATCGTTCATTACTTGTTCATAAAGTTGCCTAGCAGTGAAAAGGTATGTGGCACCGTAGTTATTTACAATCCGATACTGCTTTCGAAAAAATCTCATTTCTTTACCTCCTTCAATTATCTGGAGGTTTACACAGCCTCCAGAAATGTAATTAATTATTTCTGCACTATGCTGTGTAAAGCACAATAAAACTATATATATATTAACATATTTTCAATAAAAAATCAAATTTAATTATAATCTCTTAGAGAGAAAATATTTATAATATTTTTATTTTTAAATATTTATAACTTTTTTTGAGAGTACTAATGTAGGCAAAACAAGAATACACAATTAAGCAAAAAAATAAACATTAATAAAAAAAATACTATACAGAGAATTCTCTGTATAGTATTGTGCTAGGAGAGATAGATAGTTTTTAAAATTCACCAGCTAAGACTGCAACTAAAAGTTCTCCTACTGTTTGAAATTCTTTGTTTTTACCTATATAGTCGACATAGGTATAGTTTGCAATAAACTCGGCGAAAGCTTCGTTAGTAGCCTTTTCGATTGCATCAACAAAATGATCCATAGCAGGATGTACGTATGGCTTGCCATTTTCTTCGATTTCTTCATCATAGAAGAGATAAATATCTGAAATGTTAGCCAAGATTATAAAGATGTAAAAACTTAATGCATCAATTACATTTGTATCAAATACAAATACATCATTTTCAACATCTGCTTCTGAACCAAAGATTTGACCTTCGCCTCCTGTGGCGTGAGCATCCATAAAATCGCTGTATTCTGCTTGGAACTTAACGAGCTTTTCAGCAATGGACGGATATTCATGCTTGAAGTTGCTGATAATTTCAGGCAACTTAGAAGCATCTTCTGTATTTGCCACCTCAGCGATTTGCCCTATAACATTGGTTCGCACGAGTTCATACATAAGATCACCTGATTGCATAATCTCATCAAGCCATACAGTGTCTTCTGCTGATTCTCCAACAAGTTTGTTAAACTCTTCACCAAAACTTACAATCCTTTGGTAGAGCTCAGGATAGTATTGAGGAAAAGCAGAGAAAATAGTATCGACTTTTGATGCATCTTTTTCTGTTGCTGCACTAAAGATTTTTTCAGGAATCTTAGTTTGAGCAAGTTCATCAGTTAGCCGAACAACTTGTTCATAAATTTCATTTTTAGTCACGAGAATATACGCCTCCTTATTATTTATTGTTCTTACAATACATTAATGTGATTTAGCCCCTAGCACATGCCACAAAAATGTATGCTTAGTATATTATATTTTTCATGTATAGTCAAATTTTTGTAACATCAATAATTTTTTTGACAGTTCTAATGCAAGCTGTATATGAATACAATTAAGCAAATGTATTCGTATGGGGGTTTTACATGAAAAATGATTCAATTGAAAATCGTGTGTTATTATTAGCACACTATATAATAGATTCAAAAGATACAGTAAGAGGTGCAGCGAAAAAATTTGGTGTAAGTAAAAGTACGGTACACACGGAAGTAACACAAAAGAACGGTAGAAAAATTGGACAAGTTATTCCTGAAAGTATTGAAATAAAGAAGGTTTTTCTAGCAGAAAAGAATCCAGTTGTGAAGTTGGAGTTGGTAATTAAATAAAATTTAAAATAAAGTAATTCACATCAGTTTATGTAAATTACTTTATTTTTATTACAATATATGATACAATGGGTTCAAATAAAGGAGATGAGATTATGGCAAGTAAACCAATATATCAAATATATGCAGAACTACAAGATTATGAACCAAAGA
>CANPZY010000011.1 GCA_947588945.1 uncultured Clostridia bacterium | reverse complement strand
CCACCAAAAAAACCAGATCCAGTTGAGGTAACAGAAAAAAATCTAAAAGAATTTCAAGGAAAATATGTAGATATAGGATTGGATACAAATGGGGATGGACAAGTAAATGATTGGGAAATATTTTATGTAAATGAAGGTAGAATATTTTTAATATCAGCAGACTATGTACCAATAAGCAAACTTAAATCATGGAGTATAATAGGAAGTGGAACGGCATTATATGATGCTGGTTTAAGGGAACATGACGATAAATATAACGTGGGATGGTATTATCCTATTGTTACGCAGAAGAATTGTTTTTCAATGGAAGAAGATTTTTTAAACTTGGTGATGCACAATAAATATAAATTGAATGAGCATGAATCTAACTCGAATACGAAGGTGGTTTCACAGTTATTGAATAAGGATGCGTGGAATGGATTAAAAAGTGCAGCAAGTGCAGAGGGACAAAAGTATATAGATTTTTCAATTGGAGGACCAACTTTAGAAATGTGGTGCGCGGCATGGAATGAGGCTGTGTCTGAAGTTTCGAATGGATTTGTAAAAATTGAGCCTGTGGGGGATAATACTGGTTATCAGGTTACAGCTAATGGAAAAACAAGTTTTGGAACGAATGTGTATGGGTCGAGTGGTAGCTTGGATGAAGCTATGTTGCAAAAATTAGGGGAAGGGTACGGAACATTTTTCCCACACGTAGAGGAATACGATGAGTGTAGTTCATATTGGATTGCTTCGCCTTCATGCTCAAAGTTTGGCAGTACTCGGTCGGAACGGAATTCTTAATGCTTATTAGCTGTTATGGTTCGATTGGGTGCAATACAGGCTCGGCTTGGAGTGGATTGCGTCCTGTGGTATCACTGATTGAAGGTGTCAATCTAGAAGAATCAGGGGACGGGTCAAATAACTTCTATGTACCATATAAGACAGAATAGGAATTAAGGATTGGGATCAATTTTTTTAGAAATTAAAATTGATATATTTATATTATTAAAAAATGATAAAAGTATTATTAATTAAAAAGATTAATAAAAAAATATAAACTCTTGTAATTCATTTATTTCAATGATTTTACAAGAGTTTATAATTAAATTTCTTTACAATTTTGTAATATTTTTTATATTTATTTTACTTCTATAATTAGCTTTATTTTGCTATATTTTGTATATATTTATTTTTTTATTAATCTTTTTACTTAATAAAACATATAGAAGTAAAGTTTTATAATGTATTAACTTAATACTTTATAAATAATAAAATTAAAATAAATAATAAATATAAAAAACTCAAATAATAAGAAAGAAGGAGAAAAGCGAAAGATGAGAAAAGTAAATTATAAGGAAAAAGGAATCACATTAATAGCATTAGTGGTAACAATAATAATATTGTTAATATTAGCAGGAGTAACGCTAACAACAGCTTTGAGCCAGAATGGATTATTTCAAAGAGCAAAGATAGTAGTAGAAAAATATAAAGAAGCAGAGGCAGATGAGGTAGAAAAATTAGGAGAAGTGGAAAAGGAGCTAGATAAAATAATAGATGGAGAAACACCACCAGATCCACCAAAAAAACCAGATCCAGTTGAGGTAACAACAGAAAATCTAAAAGAATTTCAAGGAAAATATGTAGATATAGGGTTAGATACAAATGGCAATAACAAAGTAGATGACTGGGAAATATTTTATGTAAATGAAGGTAGAATATTTTTAATATCAGCAGACTATGTACCAGTAACCAAACTAGAAGAATGGAATATAATAGGAAGTGGAACGACATTGGGTAATGCTGGTTTGAAGAAAAATGGCGATAAATATAGAGTGGATTGGGACTTTACGATTGTTACGCAGAAGGATTGTTTTTCAATGGAAGAAAATTTTTTAAACTTGGTAATGCACGATGGATATAGATTGAATGATCATAAAGATTACTTGAATTCGAAGGTGGTTTCACAGTTATTGAATAAGGATGCGTGGAATGGATTAAAAAGTGCAGCAAGTGTAGAGGGACAAGAGTATATAGATTTTTCAATTGGCGGACCAACTTTGGGGATGTGGTGCGCCGCATGGAATGAAGCTGTGTCTGAAGATTCGAATGAATTTGTGAAAATTGAGCCTGTGGGGGATAATACTGGTTATAAGGTTAAAGCTAATGGAAACACGAATTTTGTAGTGAATGTGGAAGGGACGAGTGGTCAATTGGATAAAGCTATGTCGCAAAAATTAGGGGAAGAGTACGGGACGTTTTTCCCACACGTGGAAGTGTTCGAGGCGTGTTATGGGTATTGGATTGCTTCCCCTTCTTGTTCCAATTTTGGTTCGTCTCGGTCGGGACGAATGCCTTAATGTGTGTTGACTGTAGAGGTATGTTCACTAGCGTTCCTGGTTCGAGTCCAGAAGGATTGAGACCTGTGGTATCGCTGATTAATGGTGTCGTGCTTGAAGAATCGGGGGACGGGTCGGATGACTTCTATGTACCATGTAAGAGAGAGTTAGGATAGTGACCGATTTTTGGACGTTTCGAGTTTTTCGTATCTGTCTTGGTGCGATGTGGAGCTTGTTGGGTATAGACTTAACGAGCTCGTTTTGGATCAGATGGTGTTGGGATAATGATTTTTTTAGAAATTTATATTAGTTAGTTTTAAAAACGGAATATATAAATTTTTTGCTTTAAATTATAAAAAAAGAGAAAAGATAATGATAAGTTTATGGATTTAGTAAAACTGTGAAGTATTTAATAATGACAATTTCTAGTTGACATATTATCCATAAAAAACTATAATATAATAAGCAAATATTATAGGAGGAAATATGAAAAAACCAGAATTATTAGCGCCAGCAGGGTCTTTTGAAAAGGCAAAAGAAGCATTTTTATATGGAGCAGATGCAGTGTACTGTGGAACAGGAGCATTGTCGTTAAGAAGTAGAGCGGAAGTTGATAATAATGAATTAAAAAGAACAATAGAATATGCACATGAAATAGGAAGAAAAGTATATGCAACAGTAAATATTTATGCACCTGATGAAATGTATGATGAGGTAAAAAAGCAAGTCCAAATGTTAAAGGAAATAAAGGTTGATGCAATTATTGCTTCTGATGGTGGAGTAATAGATGCAATACAAGAAGTAGCGCCTGACATACCGATTCATATAAGTACTCAAGCAAATACATTAAGTAGCATGACAGCAAAGTTCTGGCAAAAAAATGGTGCAAAACGTATAATTTTATCAAGAGAAATGAATAAAAATGCTATAAAAAATTTAATAGATAATATTCCAGGAGATTTAGAAACAGAGATATTTATACATGGAGCAATATGTTGGGCGTATTCTGGCAGATGCTATTTGAGTGATTTTTTAGCAAATAGAAATGCTAATTTAGGTGATTGTGCACAAAGCTGCAGATGGGCATATAATGTATATCTTGAAGAAAAAAATAATCCGGGAAATATGATGCCTGTTGAGACAGACGAAAATGGTACATATATCCTTTCTTCAAAAGATTTATGTTTAATAAGAAGAATCCCAGATATAGTTGAGATGGAGATTACAAGTTTAAAGATTGAAGGCAGACTAAAATCAGAATACTATGTAGCAAGTGTTGTAAATGCATACAGAAATGCTATAGATGATTATATGCAAAATAAAGATAATTATGATTATACAAAATATTTAAAAGAACTAGAAAAAGTTAAAACAAGAGGATTAACAGAATTCTTTTTTGAAGATAAAAATAATAAAGACTTCCAAGAATATGAGGGAAAACAATATAATCAAGAATATGAATATGGAGCACAAGTACTAGAATATAATGATGATAAATCTGTTGTAAAAATAGGCAATAAATTAACAGTTGGAGATAAAATGGAAATAATAGTTCCAAATAAAATCGAACCTGTGGAATTTAATATAGATATGATGTGGGATACAGAAACGGGAGAAGAAATAAATACTGTAAATCCAGGAAAAGTAGGCCAATCAGTTAAGATTCACTTACCAATTAAATGTGAAGAAGGCTGGATTATAAGAAGAAAAAAATAAAACTAAAGGTCAGGCACTAATTAGTTAAATCTGCATATAATAAATATGTAGATAGTAACAAAGGTGTCTGATTTTTATAAGTCTTGATATCTTTAGTAGCTAAGCTATTGAAAGGAACTATTTGTATGTTAGGCATTACATTGTCAGGATTTATATCTTTTTTAGGTTCCGGAATGTTTACAGTTGGATATATAGCTAATAATAATTTATTTCCGGAAACTCTTAGTCAAGAAGAAGAAAAGAAATATATACAAATGATGGGCGAGGGTAATGAAGAAGCAAAAAATATTTTAATAGAGCATAATTTGAGACTAGTCGCACATGTTTGCAAAAAATATTCTAATTCTAATGTAGACCAAGATGACTTAATATCAATAGGTTCAATAGGATTAATAAAAGGGATAAATAGTTTTAATGCTAAGAAAAATATAAAGCTTTCTACATATATTTCTAAGTGTATAGATAATGTGATATTCACCTGTTGGAAATTAATGTATCTTCTCTTTTTAACTTTTCTAAAATTGAATTTAATATTTCTTTTTTTGAAACATCATTTATATTTAGATGCTTTATTTTTTCTATTAACAAGGTTGCGTGAAAGTCTGCAACTCTATTTTCAAGTTCTATTTTATCATCATCAAATTTTGGATAATTTACAATTACTTTCATATTCGCCCTCCTAACTAATTTTATTTACTGCTATAAGATAAAATGCTAAATTAATTTATTAGTATACGAAATAGAAGTCTATAAAGAGGTTTATAACGACAGAACAAAAGACAAGTTACAATTTTTTGAAGTTAATAGTATAATATAATGTAGTGTATATAGCCTAATTCTTGACGGTCTTAGTTATTTATTGTATAATTATACAATGTCTAGTTATAATTTTTTTGAAAAGAATTTTTCTTAAAAAATTACTTATGTAACTATTGTTATATATAAAAAGGGAGGAAACTTAATGATTACAACTGATCAAAATATGTCTTCTTTGTCTTTATTTTTAGATGAGATTAGGAAATACCCTATTCTTACTGCAGAAGAAGAGCGGGAGTTGGCACAAAAAATAGCGCAGGGTGATCTTTCTGCGAAAGAGAAATTTATAAACAGCAATTTAAGGTTTGTAGTTTCAATCGCTAAGAAATTTCATGTGGAACAAATGTCTTTGATGGATTTGATTCAAGAAGGAAGCATTGGATTAATAAAAGCAGTGGAAAAATTTAATCCTGAAAAAGGATATAGATTTAGTACCTATGCGAAATATTGGATAATGCAGTCCATACTGCGGGCAATAGATCTAAAATGTGACCCTAACGTTATATCATTGCAAATACATGTTGATGAAAACGGTGAAACAGAACTAGGAGATCTTATTCCAGATGACAATCTTACACCTGAAGAAATTGCAATAACAGAATCTCAAAAAGATATGATTGAAGATCTTATTACAAATTCTCATCTAACAGATGCAGAAGAAAAAGTAATACGGATGCGGTATTTTGATTATGCAGATTACAGTAAAATCGCTAAAACTCTTGGGAAAACTAGGATGTCGATTCAAAACATTGAACGTAAAGCTTTGAAAAAAATACGGTTGATGGCAAAAAATTTTCCAAAAGAATTCTTCTTATAAGAAGCAATCATTGATTTTTATTCAATTAAGTGCACTTCTAATAAACGTCAAATCAGTTATGGTTTGGCGTTTTTTTCTTTTTTTATATGTGATGGAAATTAACTTTAAATATTAATGCATTTTTATATTATGATGTAATATATTATTTAAAACATCACTTTACTGGAAAGGAATTATGAGATATGAAAATTGCAAAACAAGATAATAGAAAGATAGCAATATATTCTCGTAAATCAAAATTTACAGGTAAAGGAGAAAGCACACACAATCAAATAGAAGCTTGCAAAAGAAAGATAGAATTAACTTTTGCAGATATTGATTTGGAAAATGATATATTAATTTATGAAGACGAAGGTTTTACAGGTTATAACACAAATAGACCGGATTTTCAGAAATTGTTACAAGATGTAAGAGATAATAAGATAAAAGCTATTGCTTTCTACAAATTAGATAGAATTAGTCGTAATGTATCAGATTTTAGTAATTTAGTAATTGAACTTGATAATTATGATGTGTCTTTTCTATCAGCTACAGAAAGTATCGAAAATGTAACACCGACAGGGCGTGCTATGATGTTTATGATTTCAGTATTTGCACAACTAGAGCGTGATACAATTGCAGAACGTATTAGAGATAATATGTTAGAGCTTGCAAAAACAGGTCGATGGCTTGGTGGAACAACTCCTACAGGTTTCAAATCACAACAAATAGAAAATGTAACAATAGATGGTAAAAAAAGAAGATTATATAAGTTATCACCTATAAATGAAGAAGTAAAAGTTGTAAAAATTTTATTTGATAAAATGAGAGAACTAAAGTCTCAGACTAAGCTTGAGACGTATACAATACAAAATGATATAAAAACCAAAAATGGTAAATTGTACACTAGGTGGAGCTTAAAAAACATACTAACAAATCCAGTTTATGCAATGGCTGATAGTGATATATTGGAATATTTTAAACAATTTGATATGGAAATATATGCAGATGAAAAAGATTTTAATGGTACTTATGGTTTGATGGTGTATAACAAAACTGAGAAGAAAAAGAATCAAATTGTAAAAAAAGATTATAGTGATTGGGTTGTTGCTATTGGAAAACACAAGGGAATTATATCAGGCAAAGAATGGGTTGAAGTACAAAATATTTTATATGAAAAAAGTGATATGAAATATCGTAAACCTAGTGTAAGTAATTGCATTTTATCGGGAATTTTACGTTGTTCACATTGTGGTTCATTTATGAGAGCAAAATTAAGAAGTAATTTAGTAGATGAGTTTGGACGCAGAAAATTTGATTATATTTGTGAGCTTAAAGATAAGAGTAAAAAACAAAAATGTCAGTGTAAAAATATCAATGGACTTGAAGCAGATGATTTAGTATTAGAGGAAATAAAAAAAATAGATGTGTCTACATTAAGTCTTTATAAAGCACTAAAGAATATATCGTCAAATACATTTAATAAAGAGAATAAACAGAATGAAGAGATAAAAACATTAAAATCTATAATTAGTAAAAATGAAAAAGATATAGCTTTATTGTTAAAAAAAATTAAATATGTAGATATAAAATTACTTGATGACATACAAAATGAAATAAAAAAATTGAAAAAGACAAATGTAGACCTAGAAAATCAAGTAAAAGAGTTAACTAATTATAATGAAGTAAATAGTAAAGAAACAACTGATTTACTGCTTAATGTATTAGACACCTATTTTCAGTCATTTGATATACTAGATTTGAATACAAGAAGAAATATGATTAAACTATTAGTAAGCTCAATTACAACTGATGGCGAAGATATTACTATTAACTTTGTTGGTAGTGGAAATATAAAAAAAGATAACTTTCCAACTGGTGATAACTGCAAATGAAATATTAATGTATTTAAGGTCAATAAAAAAATTAAGTGCAGAGGTTTATTTAGATGAACCAATAGGAAAAGATAAAGATGATAATACAATTACTTTAAAAGAAATTTTAGAAAATGAAGATAGACCGATTGAAGAAGAAATTGAATTAAAATTAAGAATAAAAAAATTATATGAAAAAATAAAAAAAATCTTAAAAGAAAGAGAAAGAACAATAATTGAATTAAGGTTTGGATTAAATGGAAATGAGCCTAAAACTCAAAATGAAATAGCTAAAAGCATGGGAATATCACGTTCTTATGTATCAAGGATTGAAACAAAAGCAATAGGAAAATTATCAAAAGAATTAAATAATTAAAAAATAGTTTAATAGTGAAAAATACAATAGTTTGCTAAAATGCACAATTATTGTATTTTTCCTTTTTTTATACCGACTTATCAGTCCATTTATAAAATTGATGAAAAGTTATATAATTTATGATACAATATAAAAAACTTATGAAAATATAATGTGAGGTTAATATGGAAAATTTAAAAATAACAGATTTAAAAGATATGTTAGAAAAGACAAGTAATTTATATGGTGATAAACCAGCATACAAAATTAGAATATCAGAAATAGATGATGAAAAGAAAAGATATAAAATAATAACACATAAAGAAGTTAAAGAAATGGTTGACAGTTTAGGAACAGCATTAATTAATATGGGACTTAAAGGTAAAAGAATAGGTGTTATAGGCGAAAATAGATATGAATGGGAAATTGCTTATTTATCTGTTGTATGTGGTACAGGTATAGTTGTTCCATTAGACAAAGCATTACCAGAAAATGAACTAAAAAGCCTAATAGAAAGGTCTGGAATTGAAGCAATATTTTATTCAAAACAATATGAAGCATCTTTGAAAAAAATAGTTGCAGTTGGAACTGGAAATTTAAAAAGACTAATTTCAATGGATGAAGAAGTTAACAAAGAAGGAGTTTATTCAGAAAAAGAATTAATAAAAAAAGGAAATAAACTTATAAAAGATGGAGATAGAAAATTTTTAGATGCAAAAATTAGTCCAAATAAAATGAATATTATGCTATTTACATCAGGTACAACATCAAAATCAAAAGTTGTAGCACTTTCACATAAAAATATATGTAGTAATTTAATGGATATAGCATCAGCATTAGATGTAAATTCAGATGATAGAATGTTATCATTTTTACCATTACATCATGTGTTTGAGTGCACAGTAGGATTTTTATTTTCATTATATAGCGGTTGCCAAACATCTTTCTGTGATGGAATTAGACATATTTTAGATAACTTGAATGAATACAAAATTACATTTATGTCATCGGTTCCAGCAATTTATGAAGGCATTTATAAAAATTTAATGAAGACTTTGCAAAAAGAAGGAAAGAAAGAAGCAATAGAAGAGTTAATAGAAAAAAGCAAAGACAAATCTATGGAAGAAAAGCAGAAAATTTTTAAAGATATACATAAAGCGTTTGGTGGACATATTAGAATATTAATTAGTGGAGCTGCTGCATTAGATCCAAGTGTTCAAAAAGGATATAGAGATTTAGGAATAAACTTGCTTCAAGGATATGGACTTACTGAAACATCACCTGTTATTGGAGTTGAAACAAAGGAAAATCATAGATTAGGTTCAATAGGAAAAACGCTTCCACATATAAAAGCTAGATTAGAAGATGTTAATGAGGAAGGAATCGGTGAGCTAGTAGTAAAAGGTCCTAATGTTATGCTAGAGTATTTTGAAAATGAAGAAGAAACTCAAAAAGCTATTGTAGATGGATGGTTTCATACAGGTGATTTAGCTAAAATAGATGAAGATGGTTACATTTTCATCTGTGGAAGAAAGAAAAGCGTTATTGTATTAAAAAATGGTAAAAATATTTTCCCAGAGGAAATGGAAAATCTAGTAAATAGAATAGAAGGAATTAAAGAATCATTTATCTATGGTGTGCCAAATAAAAACTCAGAAGATGATATTAGAATTTGCGTAAAAATAGTATTTGACAGAAAGATAATGATGGAAGCATACAAAATTAAGACAGATGAAGAAATTTTTAATGCATTAAATGCAAAAATAAAAGAAATTAATAAGGAAATGCCTCAATATAAAGCAATTAGAAAAATTATGATTACAGAAACTCCTTTAATAAAAACAACTACTTCAAAAATAAAAAGACAAGAAGAAATAAAAACAGTAATGTAAAAATTAACTATTATAAAAGGAGAATGTCTTGAAAAGAATAGAATTAGACGGATTAGTTTCAAAGGTTATTGGAAAAGAAATTTATTATTATGATGAAATAGATTCAACTCAAAAGGAAGTTTGGAGAAGAATTGAAGGCCATAAAGAATTAAAAAATGGAACTATTATTTTAGCAGATGTGCAAACTGCAGGAGTTGGAACTCATGGTAGGAATTGGTATACTTCTCAAAAAGGAAATATTGCTTTTTCTATTGTGATTTTTCCAGATTGCAAGGCTGATAAGCTTAAAAATGTAACTAAAGAAATTGCAAAGATATTTGTTGACATATTTCACGATTTTTATAAAGTTGAAATAGAAATAAAACCACCTAATGACTTGATTATAAATAAAAGAAAAGTTGGTGGAATATTAACTGAAACTAAGCTTAGCGGAGAAGATGTAAAGATATTAGTTATCGGAGTAGGCATAAATATTACGAAAAAAGACTTTGAAGAAGATATAAAATATTCTGCAACTTCAATTTATAAAGAATACAAAATAAAAGTAAATAATGATTTGATAATATCTGAGTTTTGCAATAGATTTGAAAGATTTTTAAATAGAGAAAATATATTATAATTTTATAAATAATTTAAAGTTAGCATTAATTAATAATAGATATAAGAGTAGCATTATTTGAGGCAAAGAATAAAGATATAGGAAGGAATATTAAATAAAAAATGAAAATAGGATTTTTATTTCCAGGTCAAGGTTCTCAAAACGTTGGAATGGGTAAAGATTTATATGAAAAATTTAGTGCAGTAAAAAAAATATATGATAAAGTTCAAGAATTAACAGGAATTAATGTGGCTGAGATAAGTTTTGAAGGACCAGAAGAAGTCTTAAATCAAACTAAATATACTCAAATTTGCATTTTAACTATGAGTTTAGCAATCTTAGAATTATTGAAAGAAAAAAATATAAAAGCAGAAATATCTTGTGGGCTAAGTTTAGGCGAATATACAAGTCTAATTTATAGCAAAGCGTTAGATTATGAAGACGGAATAAAACTTGTGCAAAAAAGAGGAGAATATATGCAAAATTATGTTCCTAAAGGAGATTGGGCAATGACATCTATTTTAGGAACAACAGAAGAAAATGTTATAGAAATTTGCAAAAAAGTAACTGATGGATTTGTAGTTCCAGTCAATTTTAATACTACAGGTAATACAGTAATTTCTGGAGAAAAGAAAGCTATAGAGCAAGCTGAATTTATTGCTAAGGACATGGGAGTTAAAAAGGTTATAAGGTTAAACACATCAGCACCATTTCATACAGAAAAACTTATACAAGCTTCAAATGCTTTAAGAAAAGAATTAGAACATATAAAAATAAATAAATTTGAAACACCAGTTGTAAAAAACATTGATGGAGAAATTTATAAAGATGGTGATGATGTAAAAGATATTTTAGCAAAACATATAATAAGCCCTGTAAAATTTAAGAAAAGCCTTGAAACAATGATTGATTATGGGATTGACACATTTATTGAAATTGGTCCTAAGAAGAACTTATCAGGTTTTGTTAAAAGATTAGGAACAGAAAAAGAAGTTGATATTTTTAATATAAATAATGTAGAAACTTATGAAAGTGTAGTTGAAAATTTAAAAAGTTAATTAGGAAGTATAGTTAGCTTTAAATTGATACATAGAAAGAATAATTAGTAAATTAATTTTTATATAGAAAGGATAAGAAAAATGAGTAAAGTAGCTTTAATTACTGGAGCAACAAGAGGAATTGGAAAGCAGATAGCTCTTACACTTGCAAAAGATGGATATGATATTGCACTAAATTATAGAAGTGAAAACGAAGAGCTTTTAAATACAAAAAAAGAAATTGAAAGCATTGGTGTTCATATTTTTCCAGTACAAGGAGATGTATCAAATTATGATGATTGTGAAAGATTTGTGAAAGAGATTATTAGTAAATTTGGTCAAATTGATGTATTAGTTAATAATGCCGGTATAACAAATGATATGTTATTAATGAGAATGAAAAAAGAAGATTTTGAAAAAGTAATAGATACCAATTTAATTGGAACTTTTAATGTTACTAAAAATGTAGTTAATTATATGATAAAAGCAAGAAAAGGAAGAATTATAAATATATCATCAGTAGTTGGTTTATCAGGAAATGCAGGTCAATCTAATTATGCTGCATCAAAAGCCGGAATAATTGGATTTACAAAAAGTTTAGCAAAAGAACTTGCAAGTAGAAATATTTTAGTAAATGCAATAGCACCAGGATTCATTACAACAGATATGACAAAAGTTTTAAAAGATGAAATAAAAGAACAAATCTTAAACAATATACCATTAAATAGATTTGGTACTCCAGAAGATGTCGCAAATGCAGTTAAATTCCTTGCATCAGAAGATAGTTCATATATAACTGGGCAAGTAATAAATGTAGATGGTGGAATGGTAATGTAAGAAAGGAGAAAGTTGGAATAAATAAAAATGGAAAGAAGAGTTGTAATTACAGGAATGGGAGCAATTACTCCAATTGGTAATAATGTTGAAGAAATGTGGAAAGGCATAGAAGAAAATAGATGTGGGATAGCACCATTAACTCAAATTGATTCAACAGAATTTAAAACGAAACTTGCAGCAGAAGTAAAAAATTTTGAAGAAGAAAAATATTTTGAGCCTAAGCAAATAAAGAAATTAGATAGAGTAATAAAATTTGCAATAGTTTCTGCAAAAGAGGCAATGAAAGACAGCAAAATTAATGAAGAAAATACTGATTTTAATAAAATAGGAATCTTTGTAAGTTCAGGAATTGGTGGAGTTATAACACTTCAAAATGAATGTTTTGTGTTAAAAGAAAAAGGAAACAAAAGGGTTTCACCTTTATTTATACCAATGTCAATTGCAAATATGCCAGCTGGAAATATTGCTATTGAACTAAAATTAAAAGGAGAATCTATTTCAATAGTTACAGCTTGTAGTTCATCAACAAATGCAATAGGAGAAGCATATAGAAATATTAAATATGGATATGAAGATGTAATATTTGCAGGAGGAACTGAAGCAGCTGTATGTGAATCATGCGTAGCAGGATTTGAAAATATGAAGGCATTGTCAAGTTCAACAGATCCAAATAGAGCTTCAATCCCTTTTGATAAAGAAAGAAATGGTTTTATTATAGGTGAAGGAGCAGGAATTGTTGTATTAGAAGAACTAGAACATGCTAAAAAGAGAAATGCTAAGATTTATGCAGAAGTTGTTGGTTATGGAGCAACTACAGACGCATATCATATTACAGCACCTGACCCAAGCGGAGAAGGGGCAACAAGAGCAATGCAAAGAGCTTTAGATGATTGCAAAATAAGTATAAAAGATATTGATTACATAAATGCACATGGAACATCTACAAAATTAAATGATGCAACAGAAACAAAAGCAATCAAAAGTTTAATAGAAAAAGAAGAAAATCCTGAAGAAATAAAGAAAAAACTTTTAGTAAGTTCTACTAAGAGTAACACCGGTCATCTTCTAGGAGCAGCTGGAGGAGTAGAAACGATAATTTGTGCAAAAGCTATTGAAAAATCACTTGTACCAGCAACAATAAATTATAAAGAAAAAGATGAAGAATGTGATTTAAATGTAGTTCCTAATAAAAATATTAAAAAGGATTTGAAATATGTAATGACTAATTCTTTAGGATTTGGTGGACATAATGCAAGCTTGATTTTAAAGAAATTTGAAAATTAAGCCCAAAAGTGGTATAATATAAGGATGTTATCGTTAAGGAGGAAAAAATGGAATACGAGAAAATTAAGCAATTAATGGATGATATGGGAAATTCAAAATTAAGCTCAATAGACATTGAGTTTCCAGATGGTGTAAAAATAAAAATGGAGAAAAAAGACAATACCATCATTAAAGAAATAACAAATGTAAAAAATAATGAAAGCAATGATTTAGCTGGAGAGAAAAATAACGAAGAAGCTAATACAGAAGTAAAAGAGGTCAACATTGTTAAATCTCCAATGGTAGGAACATTTTATTTAAAACCATCTCCAACAAGTGAACCTTATGTTGAGGTTGGAAGTCAAGTAAATAAAGGCGATATTTTGTGCATTATTGAAGCAATGAAACTAATGAACGAGATAGAATCAGAATTTGATGGTGAAGTTGCAGAAATTTACGTAAAAGATGGAGAACCTGTTGAATATGGAAAGCCATTGTTTAGAATAGTATAATTAATGCTTATATTTGTGTTATTTAAGGAGAATTACGATTACTGATTTAGATTAAATAATTATTGATAAAAAGAGAGGAAAAGTAATGCTAAATAAAGAAGAAATAAAAAAAATAATACCACAAAGAGAGCCATTCTTAATGATTGATGAAGTAGAAGATTATGTTCCGCGGAGTTAGTGCAGTTGCATATAAAAATGTTGATATAAATGAATGGTATTTTAAAGGACATTTTCCAGGAAATCCAATAATGCCAGGTGTATTAATAACCGAAAGTTTAGCTCAAACAGGGGCAGTTGCAATATTAAGTGTGGAAGAGAATAAAGGGAAAAATGCTTTATTTGGCGGAATTGATAAAATGAAGTTTAAAAAAATGGTTGTTCCTGGTGATAGATTAAAACTAGAAGTAAAAATAATTAAACAAAAAGGACCAATAGGAATTGGAGAAGCAATTGCAACAGTAAATGATAAAGTTGTTGCAAGAGGTGAACTTACATTTGCAGTTGTATAAAAAAATGCGATAAGTTTAAAGTAAATAAAAGCCTATGAAAGGATATTAAAATGAACAAAATACTAATTGCAAATCGAGGAGAGATTGCAGTAAGAATTATTAGAGCATGTAAAGAAATGAATATAAAAACTGTAGCAGTATATTCTGATATAGACAAAAATTCTTTACACACAAGACTTGCAGATGAAGCTATATGTATAGGACCTGCAGAATCTAGTAAAAGTTATTTAAATATAAAAAGTATAATAGAAGCAGCAAATATAACTGGTGCAGATAGTATTCATCCAGGTTTTGGATTTTTGTCTGAAAATAGCAATTTTGCGAAAATCTGTGAAGAATCTAATATAAAATTTATTGGACCATCATATAAAGTAATTGAAGCTATGGGAAATAAATCTAATGCAAAAGAAACAATGAAAAAAGCAGGGATACCTGTAATACCGGGTTCTAGTGGAAGCGTTAAAGATTATGAAGAATTAAAGAAAATAGCAAGTAAAATTGGCTATCCAGTAATGATTAAGGCATCTGCAGGAGGCGGAGGAAAAGGCATTAGAGTAGTAGAAAGCGAAGAAGAGTTACAAGAAAGTTATAAAGTAGTAAAACAAGAAGCAAAAGTATCATTTTCAGATGATGAAATTTATATAGAAAAATATATCCAAAATCCTAGACATATAGAAGTTCAAATATTAGCAGATGAACATGGAAACGTAGTATCTTTAGGAGAAAGAGATTGCACTATACAAAGAAATCATCAAAAAATCTTAGAAGAAACTCCTTCACCTGTAATAGATAATAGATTAAGAGCTAGATTAGGAGAAACCGCAGTAAGAGCAGCAAAAGTAGCCAATTATACAAATGCAGGAACAGTAGAGTTTCTTGTTGATAAAGACAAAAATTTTTATTTTATGGAAATGAATACAAGAATACAAGTAGAACATCCAATAACAGAAGAAAATACCGGAATCGATTTAATAAAAGAACAAATTAGAATAGCTGTTGGAGAAAAATTGAGATACAGACAAAATAAAATAGAAATTAAAGGTCACTCAATAGAATGTAGAATAAATGCAGAAAATCCTTCAAAGCATTTTAGACCAAGTCCAGGAAAAATTACAGGTTTAAACTTGCCGGGTGGAAATGGTATAAGAATTGATACTGCAATTTATGAAGGATATGAAGTACCACCTAATTATGATTCAATGATTGCAAAAATAATTGCACATGGAAACAATAGAAATGAAGCTATTGCAAAAATGAAGAGAGCTCTTGAGGAATTAGTAATAGAAGGAATAGACACAAATGTTGACTTTTTATTAAGTATAATAACAAACTTAGATTTTATTAGAGAAAATTACGATACTTCATTTATTGAAAAAATGTTAAAAAATGAAGGATAAATTAATTTAAAAAGTTAAGCTTTATGTATAATTTTATAAAAAGATGTGTAAAAAATTTTTAGAGGTAGATATGATTGTTGATAAAATAAAGAAAAGAGATAATAAATCAATAATAAAAAAGGACAATAAAGTTGATATACCTGAGGGAAAGTGGATAAAATGTGATAAATGCAAGGAAATAATTTATAAAGAAGTATTAAAAGCCAATAATGGTATTTGTCCTGCTTGTAATCATTATTTCAGAATGAACTGTGAAAACAGAATAGAAAGTATAGCTGATAAAGGAAGTTTTAAAAAATTTAATTTAAATATTGATACAGTAAACCCTTTAAAAATGGAAGATTACAAGAATAAATTAGAAAGCTTTAGAGAAAAAACTAATATGGACGAAGCTGTGCAATGTGGAACTTGCAAAATTAATGGTATAGAAACAGTTTTATGTGTAATGGATAGTAATTTCTTTATGGGAAGTATGGGAAGTGTTGTTGGAGAAAAGATAACATATTCTATTGAAAAAGCAATAAGTCTTAAATTACCAATAATAATATTTTCATGTTCAGGTGGAGCAAGAATGCAAGAAGGAATAATCTCACTAATGCAAATGGCAAAAGTTACAGAAGCACTTACTAAACTTGATAAATCGGGAAATTTATATATAAGTGTATTAACAGATCCAACTTATGGAGGAGTAACAGCAAGTTTTGCGAGTCTTGGGGATATAATTTTAGCAGAACCAAATGCAATGATTGGATTTGCTGGAAAAAGAGTTATAGAGCAAACTATAGGTGAAAAACTTCCAGAAGGATTTCAAACTTCGGAGTTTATGCTAGAACATGGATTTGTAGATAAAATTGTAGAAAGAAATTTTATGAAGGAAACATTATATGATTTGCTAAAATTAAATGGATATAAAAAATCAAAATAAATATTTTAACAAATATTTTAGAAATAAAATTTATTATTTTAATATGGAGGTCTAAATTTAATGGCTACTAAACAAAATAATACTGAGACTAAAAAAATATCAAAAAATGAAAAGAATGATAATAGTCATGCTAATGCTTGGAAAAAAGTAGAGATTGCCAGAAATCCTAATAGAAAGACAGCATTAGATTATATAGAAGTAATATTTGATGAATTTATAGAATTGCATGGAGATAGACTTTTTAAAGACGATAAATCAACAGTATGTGGTTTAGCTAGTATGGATGGGCAAAACTATACAATTATAGCACAACAAAAAGGCAGAAATACCAAGGAAAATATCCAAAGAAATTTTGGAATGCCTAATCCAGAAAGCTATAGAAAAGCAATAAGATTAATGAAACAGGCAGAAAAATTTAATAGACCAATAGTAACTTTTGTTGATACAAAAGGAGCATATCCAGGAATAGGTGCAGAAGAAAGAGGTCAAGGAGAAGCAATTGCAAAATCAATGTTTGAAATGGCAAAAATAACTGTTCCAATAATAGTTGTAGTAATTGGAGAAGGTTCAAGTGGAGGAGCATTGGCTATAACAATTGGAAATAAAATTATAATGCTTGAAAATGCAATTTATTCAATTTTGTCTCCAGAAGGATATGCAAGTATTGTTTGGAAAGACAGTTCTAGAGCTAAAGAGGCAGCAGAAGTAATGAAAATAACAGCTAAGGATTTATATGATTTTAAAATTGTTGACAAAATAATTAAAGAAGATAAAGATTTTAAAGATATTGCTTCAAAATTAAAATCTGAAATAAAGAAGGAATTAAAGGAATTAGAAAAATTGACTCCAAAAGAATTAGTAGAACAAAGATATGAAAAGTTTAGAAATATTGGAGAATATGAAGTTTATAGTAAAAGTTAAAATATAGAAAGGAGAAGTTATGATTTTAGAGGGAAAGAAAATTTTAATAATGGGAATAAGAAATAAATGGAGTATAGCTTATGGAATCGCAAAATCAGCCTATGAAAATGGAGCAAAATTAATATTTACATATATGGGAGAAGACAATAAATCGAAAATAGAAGAATTAACAAAGGATTTTAAAGATTCAAAATCTTATGTTTGTGATGATGCTTCAAATGATGAAGTTGTACAAAAATTATTTGAACAAATAAAATCAGAAAATGGAAAAATAGATGGTATAGTTCATGCAATAGCACATGCTAATACAGATGATTTGCATAATGACTTTGTTTTCACAAGTAAAGAAGGATATAGTCATGCAGTAGATGTAAGCGCATATTCTTTTGTATTAGTTTCAAGAGTGGCTAAAGAATTAGACATGCTAAATGAAAATGCAAGTTTAGTAACACTTACATATTATGGTTCAACAAAAGTATTACAAGGATATAATGTTATGGGTGTAGCAAAAGCAGCATTAGAAGCAAGTGTGAGATATTTAGCAGAAAATTTAGGTAAAGAAGGAATAAGAGTAAATGCATTATCAAGTGGTCCAATAAAAACTTTATCAGCAAAAGGAATAAAGGATTTTAGTTCAATATTAACAGTAGTAGAAGAAAAATCTCCACTTCATAGAAATGTTACAATTGAGCAAATAGGAAATGTAGCTACATTTTTATTAAGTAATATGTCAGATGCAATTACAGGACAAATTATTTATGCAGATAGTGGATATTGTATAATGGGTATATAAAAAATATATAAGATAAATATAAAGAAGCATTAAATTATATATCTTTTAAGATTGATAAAAATATTATAATTAATTAAAAAGATTAATAAAAAATAAATATATACAAAATATAGCAAAATAAAGCCAATTATAGAAGTAAAATAAATATAAAAATTATTACAAAATTGTAAAGAAAATAAATTATAAACTCTTGTAAGATCATTGAAATAAATTAATTACAAGAGTTTATATTTTTTTATTAATCTTTTTACTTAATAAAACATATAGAAGTAAAATATTATAAAGTATTGACTTAATACTTTAAAAATAATAAAATTAATATAAATAATAAATATAAAAAATGTAAATAATAAGAAAAGAAGGAGAAAAGCGAAAGATGAGAAAAGTAAATTATAAGGAAATGGGAATCACTTTAATAGCGTTAGTAATAACAATTATAATATTGTTAATATTAGCAGGAGTAACACTATCAACAGCATTGAGCCAAAATGGACTATTTCAAAGAGCAAAGATAGCAGGAGAAAATTATAAAAGAGCAGAAGCAGATGAGACAGAAAAATTAGGAGAAGTAGAGAAAACAATAGACGAATTAGCAAGAGGAAAAGTAGCAGATAGGACAGGATTAAAAATAGGAGATACGGTAAACTATACTTATGATGATGCAGACAACTATGAATTAGAAGGAAAAAATAGTGGATATGGAAAATATGTTAAAAAAGAAGATGGAACATATAAATTAGAGACAGAAACAAATCAATCAATAGCACAAGTAAAAAATGCAACATGGCAGGTACTAAGCATAAATGATGATGGAAGTGTAGATTTAGTTTGTACGAGTATAGCGAGAGATGGACTGAGCTATGTGTATGGTCTAATGTTTGGTAAAGATGCTAGTGATGGAAATGCACATGGAGGAGTAGTATTTGGAGGAGCGATAGGATATACAAATGGAGTATATTATTTAAATGATATATGTGCAAGACAATATAGTAATAATAAATTGGGAGTAACAGCAAGGAATATAAAAATAGAAGATATAGAAAAGCATCTAAATGATGCTGGGAGAGCAGAAGTACAAAAACTTATAGATCAAGAAGGAACGGAAGAATATACAGGAGAAAAAGCATATTATCCAAAACTATATGCATATGAAAATGGTTCAAAAATAGATGGAAATGAATTAACAAAAGATGGAATAGGAGCTAGTGAAACCGGAGTATCGAGTAATCTTGACATCCAAATGCCGATAAGTCATAGTGATGAAGAGGAAGGATACAAAAAAGCAGATAATAAACTGGGGGTTGCCAGGAACGGTTTTATATTAGATGTGTATGATGGGGGATATTTTGATGATATTGAGTTCCAGAATGTATTATTCTCGGATTATGAATCGGAAGGTCTACGTTATTATTGGATTGCGTCTCGTTTTTTTTCTCCTTCGGGGACTGGGTATGAGATATTTGGGTTGGATTGTGTGCAAATAGAAACTTTAGGTGGGTTGCCTATGTTCAGTTCGGATTTGGATGACAAAAATATGGGGGATTGTTTGCGGCTCGTTTATTTGCCCGATTGTTACTCTGGAATCTGATATCGGATTAGTACAAATTAGTAATGGATCATGGGATGTTAAGAATTGATTTCGTGTTTGCGGTGTTGTATAACGGTTATTGTGAGGGATCTTCAGTTTCCGTACGAGTGTATGTGGGAGAAGAGAAATATTGGTTTGACAGAGATTGTTATAAAAACACAATGAAAGCCTGGGACCTTGAAGGATTCTAGGCTATATTAAATGACTTAGAGCTTCGAGAGTTTTCTAAGTACCACTCATAAATGTTATTTGTATACTCATATTTTTTTTATATTATTAAAAAATGATAAAAATATTATTAATTAAAAAGATTAATAAAAAATAAACATATATAAAATATAGCAAAATAAAGTCATTTATAGAAGTAAAAGAAATATAAAAATTATTACAAAAATGTAAAGAAAATTAATTATAAACTCTTGCAAAAACATTAAAATAAATGAATTGCAAGAGTTTATATTTTTTTATTAATCTTTTTACTTAATAAAACATATAGAAATAAAGTTTTGTTAAGTATTGACTTAATACTTTAAAAATAATAAAATTAATATAAATAATAAATATAAAAAAAGCAAATAATAAGAAAAAGAAGGAGAAAAGCTAAAGATGAGGAAAGTAAGTTATAAGGAAAAAGGAATTACATTAATAGCGCTAGTAGTAACAATCATAATATTGTTAATATTAGCAGGAGTGACGCTAACAACAGCATTGAGTCAAAATGGATTATTTCAAAGAGCAAAGATAGTAGTAGAAAAATATAAAGAGGCAGAAGCGTATGAGGCAGAAAAATTAAGAGAAGTAGAGAATTTATTAGATAAGCAGGACAATGTAAAAAATGAAATTACAAATGTGGATAAAGAGGAAGAGCCTGTAAAAGGAACAATTACAGTAAAAAAGACACTTAAGGATGCCTTAAATGACGGTGAAATTACACTTGAAGATTCAACATTTTATGTAGCATTGTTTTAAGATAGTGCATTGACGAAAAAAGTAGGTGATGTTTTGCCGATGAAATTTGAAAATGCTAGTTTATCAGAAGTGGAATTTACAAATTTAGAATTGGGTACTTATTATGTAGCGGAAGTGGATTCGGATGGTAATGTAGTAACTAGCGGAGATGTAGATGGAGCCGAATATGTTCCGGTATATGCAAACGAACAGGAGGTAAAAGTTGAAGAAACAAATCCTAATGGGAATATAGAGTTTGAGAATAACTTTCTTTCTTTGCCACAAGAGTATTAACTATTTTTAGAAGCTGACGGTTAATCAAAAAATCGTCAGTTTTTTTGTTGACTTTATCCTGAATAAGCTCAAAAATTGCAAGAAATATTCTTGCAGAATTATGTTTAATATGTTAGTATATATATGTAAAAAATAAGCAATTTAGAGGAGCTTTATGAAAGAACAAGAATTAATAAGAAATTTTAGTATAATAGCACATATTGATCATGGAAAATCAACTTTGGCTGATAGACTAATAGAAATGACAGGTGCACTTTCAAAAAGAGAGATGACATCTCAAGTGCTTGATAATATGGACATAGAAAAAGAAAGAGGAATCACAATTAAAGCGCAAGCTGTCAGAATGAAATATAAAGCAAAAGATGGAAAAGAATATGAGCTTAATTTAATAGATACACCAGGACATGTAGACTTTAACTATGAAGTATCAAAAAGTTTAGCAGCATGTGAAGGAGCAGTTTTAGTTGTAGATAGTACTCAAGGAGTAGAAGCACAGACTTTAGCAAACGTGTATCTTGCATTAGATAACAACTTAGAAATTGTACCAGTAATAAATAAAATAGATTTACCAAGTGCAAGACCAGAAGAAGTAAAAAAAGAAATAGAAAATATAATAGGCATTCCAGCAGAAGATGCACCTTGCATATCTGCTAAAACTGGACTTAATGTCGAAGAAGTATTAGAAAGAATAGTTAAAGATGTTCCACCACCAAGTGGAAATAGAGATGAAAAATTAAAAGCATTAATATTTGATTCAATTTATAATGACTATAAAGGTGCTCTAGCTTATGTAAAAATAGAAGAGGGAACTGTAAAGGTTGGTGATGAAATAAGATTGATGTCAAGTAATGCACACTTTACAGTTACAGAAGTAGGATATTTTGAACCAGGAAAACTTATTGCCTCAGACGAACTTGAAGCAGGAGAAGTTGGATATATTTCAGCAAGTATAAAAAGTTTGCAAGATATAAGAGTAGGAGATACAATTACGAATGACGAAAATCCAGCAGAAGAGCCACTTCCAGGATATAAAGAAGTAAACTCAATGGTATATTGTGGACTTTATCCAATGGATGGAGCAGATTATGAGAATTTAAAAATAGCATTAGAAAAATTAAAATTAAATGATGCAGCATTAGTATTTGAACCAGAAACTTCATCAGCCTTAGGTTCTGGATTTAGATGTGGATTTTTAGGACTTTTACATTTAGAAATCATAGAAGAAAGATTAGATAGAGAGTTTGATTTAGGATTAATTACAACTGCACCATCAGTAATTTACAAAGTTTATAAGACAGATGGAACGGAAGAAAATTTATATAATCCATCAGACTTGCCACCATCTACTCAAATAAAATATATAGAAGAACCTTATGTTGAAGCTAATATAATGGTTCCAAAAGATTATGTTGGAAATGTAATGGAACTTTGTCAAAATAGACGTGGAATTTATATAGATATGCAGTATTTAGATGATACAAGAGTAAATTTGAAATATGAACTTCCACTTAATGAAATAATATATGATTTCTTTGATACACTAAAATCAAAAACAAGGGGTTATGCATCATTAGATTACTATGTAAAAGATTATAAGCAATCAGAATTAGTTAAACTTGATATATATGTAAATAATGAACCAGTTGATGCACTTTCATTTATAGTTCATAAATCAAATGCATATAATAAAGGAAGAACATTAGTAGAAAGATTAAAAGAAGAAATTCCAAGACAATTATTTAGTATTCCACTTCAAGCTGTAATTGGAGGAACAATAATAGCTAGAGAAACAATATCTGCAATGCGTAAAGATGTTTTAGCAAAATGTTATGGTGGAGATATAACTAGAAAGAAAAAATTATTAGAAAAACAAAAACGCGGTAAAAAGAAGATGAGACAATTTGGAAATGTAGAAATTCCACAAGAAGCATTTTTAAATGTTTTAAAAGCAGAAGATAAAACTGAAAAATAATTTTTATAGAATTGGCAAATATAGTTTTGAATAAAATTAGCAGGTGACATTATTAAAAATATAGTATTTAATAAAACTAGCAAATGACATTATTAAAGGTAGGGTGAATTATAATGATTGATAATTATGAAGAAAAAAGTAGTCAAGATCAAATTGAAGGAAGAAATAGCGTAATAGAATTACTAAAATCAGGAAAAGATATTAACAAATTGTATGTGCAAAAAGGGGAAAAACATGGTTCAATTTTGCAGATACTTAATTTGGCTAGAAAAAATAAAATTATTTTAAAAGAAGTAGAAAAAAGTAAATTAGATCAAATGTCACAAACTCATAATCATCAAGGAGTTATAGCAGTAGTGCCACCATTTGAATATTCAGAAGTAGAAGATATATTAGATTTAGCAAAACAAAGAAATGAAAAGCCATTTATTTTTATTTTAGATGGAATAGAAGATGAACACAATTTGGGTTCAATAATAAGAACTGCAGAATGTACAGGAGTTCATGGAATAATAATACCAAAAAGAAGGTCTGCGTTAGTAAACAGTACAACTAATAAAACATCTGCTGGAGCTGTACAATATATGAAAATAGCAAGAGTAAATAACTTAACTGATACAATCAAAGAACTAAAAGAGAAAGATATATGGATTTATGGAACAGATATGGAAGGAAAGAGCTTTTATAATCAAGAAAAATATGATTCTGGAGTTGCAGTTGTAATTGGAAATGAAGGCTCTGGAATAAGTAGATTAGTGAAAGAAAATTGTGATGTTTTAATAAAGATTCCAATGAAGGGAAAAATAAGTTCATTAAATGCATCTGTATCAGCAGGGATAGTAATGTATGAAATATTTAATCAAAGAAATAATTAAATATATAAAAAATTTCATAATACAAAAGTAAAATTTCTATTAATATAGAAAGGAGAGGAAGAATAGATATTTTTTTAATTAAATGTATGTATGTATTTAATTTTAAGAATATTTAAATCATAAAAACAACTATGAAAAATAAAAAATTAAGATTAAAAATAATTATATCTTTGGTAGTAGTTATTGTTATAGCCATAATAATAGCAATATTGTTCTTTTTTACAGATGTTTTTAGAACTAAAAAAGGTGCTTTTTTCAGATATTTAAAAATGACATCCAGCAACTTAGAAATTTTAAATACTGATGAATTCAAAGAATATGAAAAATTGAAAGAAACAACTCCATATATTAGAAATGCAGAAATGATAGTTAAATCTTCATCTAACATTGCAAATAGTAATATAATGGATAAATTAAAATTTACAATGACTAGCAAAGTCAATAACCAAAAAGAAAAAGCAAATTACAATATTAATATAAATAGTGCAAATACTAATTTAGCAACAATGTCTTTTGCAAGAGACAAAAATATTTATGGTTTTAATAGTCCATTAATATCGAGTGCATATATAGGAATAAAAAATGAAGATTTAAGTAAAATATCAAGTGCAATAGTAGGAGATATGTATGTTCCAGATGAGATAGTAAAAATAAAAATGGATAAGTTACTTGAGGTTTCAAAAGTAGAAAAAACACATATTGATTCATATTATAATTTGCTAAAATTAGATAGCGCTGATATTGCTTACAGTAAAATTCAAAACAATATAGAAATTGCAGGAAATAAATACAATACAACTAAATATACATTAAATTTATCACAAAAAGAAAGTGCAGATATTCAAATAAGTTTACTAACTAAGCTAACACAAGATAGTATTATGATGGACTTTTTAACGTCTAAGTTTAAACTTTTAAATTTAGATGAAAAATATACAGATATAAATACTATAAATATAGCAATGAGAGAAAAAATTGAAAATTTAAAATCACATCCAGAGCAAGCTGAAGATATTGAAATATCAGTAAGTGAGTATAGACAAAAAAATGTGCAATTGACTGTAAAATTAAATGAAAATAGTGTATATATTACGCATTTAAAAGATGGAGATAATGAAACTCTAATTTTAGGAATAAATGATAAAAGCTTGGAAATAGCAAAAAGAGATGGAAATGATGTTATAAAATATTCTTATGTAAAAGATGATATTGGTAAATCAATTGAAATTAATCATAGAATGGAAGGTACAATAGCTGAAAACAATATTAGCAATATAATGGATATAACATTAGTAAATGGAATCAAAATTATAACATATTCATATAAAGATAATGTAAATTTCACAAATGATATTGGCTCTATTGAAACATTTGATGAAAATACTATGGCAATTTTAAATAATTATAAATTAGAACAAATAGAACCATTTATAAAGCAATTAAAAGAAAAAATAAATCAAGTGTATATTTCAAAAGGTGCATCAATAGGTATAAATTTAGATCCTATATTTGAGTATGAATAAATTATAAGTAAATAAAACAACTTGCTATTTTTATGTAAATATGATAAAATTAAATGCGATATAGGCATTGCCATATGTCAATTACCCTTTTTTTTACTAATTAGTGAAGGGATTTTCTTTTACTTTTTAGTTTTGACATATATAAAAAACAACAATCATAAGTAGAAGGGAGAATGTTTGCACAATGAAACATAGCGTAAAGGTCTTATCAAAGAAACAATTAGATGTGCGGTACTCTGAATTAGCTAATACTCGTATGGCTAGATTAACAAAAGAAGCTATTGAAAAAGGGTATTCCATAGCACTCGTGAAAATTGAAAGAATGAGTGTAAATGATGAATACTTAGATTACGATATTCAGGTAGCTTTAGAACAAAGCGTACCAAAAAGCTCAGTTATCAAAGTCTGGGGATATACAGATATGAGTGAGATGAATGATAGTAAAATATATGTAGCTTTTAAAGAATTAAGGGGTCAAGCTTGTGCACATGCTTCTGATCCAGACCATTGTCGTATAAGTGATTGAGGTAAACAAACTAGCTCATAGTCTTTGGATTGTGAGCTAAAATTTTTAATTGACACGAATAAAAACGGATGCTATAATATACACTATATTATAAATATTTTGTAAGAATGATTTTGTGATGAAGATGAAAGGCTGTAAAGGTTACTAAAAAGAGAATAAGGGTCGTCGGCTGAAAGCCCTTTTAGAAAACATACATAACCGAAACACATTGGAGCAAAATAATTCTTAAAGAGTGGAAAGCATAATACTTTCAATATGGGTGGTACCGCGGATTATATAATTCGTCCCTACAAATTTTAAGTAGTGGGCGATTTTTTGATGTCAAAAAATTTTTAGGAGGAAAGAAAATGAAAGAATACAGAACACATACTTGCAATGAAATTACATTAGAGGATGTTGGAAAAAAGGTTAGAATAGCAGGATTTGTAGAAACAATCAGAGACTTAGGAGGATTAGTGTTTTTAGATATAAGAGATATGTATGGAATTACGCAGGTAGTTACATCAGCAGATAGCAAAGATGTAGATATTATTTCGCATATTCCAGTTCAATCAGTTGTTACAGTGTTAGGAACAGTTAGAAAAAGATCAGAAGATACAATTAATTTAAAATTAAAAACAGGAAAAGTAGAAATTTATATTGAAGAAATAAAAATATTAGGAAAAAGAACTAAAGCTCTACCATTTGAAATTGATGACAATAAAAATGTTAGAGAGGATTTAAGACTAAAGTATAGATATTTAGATTTAAGGTCAGAAAAATTAAGAGAAAATCTAAAACTAAGAGCAAAAGTTATACAATTTTTAAGAGAAAAAATGATAGAAAAAGATTTTCTTGAAGTTCAAACTCCAATATTAACAGCTTCTTCTCCAGAAGGAGCAAGAGATTATTTAGTACCAAGCAGATTGCATAAAGGAAAATTTTATGCACTGCCACAAGCACCACAACAATTTAAACAATTATTGATGGTAGCAGGAATTGATAAATATTTTCAAATAGCACCTTGTTTTAGAGATGAGGATGCAAGAGCAGATAGAGCACCGGGAGAATTTTATCAACTTGATATGGAAATGGCATATAGTACTCAAGAAGATGTTTTTGAAGTATTAGAACCAGTAATATATGAAACCTTTAAGAAGTTTAGTAAAAAAGAGGTTGTAAAACCACCATTTAAAAGAATTACTTATAGAGAATCTATGGCAAAATACGGTACAGATAAGCCAGACTTAAGAAATCCATTAGAAATTGTTGATGTAACAGATCTATTTGAAAAGATAGACTTAAAAGCTTTCAAAAATCAATTAGTAAGAATAATTGCAACCCATGATGTAAAAGATCAGCCAAGAAGCTTTTTTGAAGGAATGACAGATTTTGCTATAAAAGATTTAAAAGCAAAGGGGTTAGCATGGCTTAGAATTATGGACGATTTAAGTTTGCAAGGACCTATTGCAAAGTTTATTCCAGAAGAAGCAAAAACAGAAATGTTAAAGAGAACAAATTCAAAAGAAGGGGATTGTATATTCTTTATAGCAGAACATGAAGGAATAGTTGATAAATTAGCCGGAAGCATTAGAGATGAATTAGGAAAGAGATTAGGTTTAATAGATGAAAATAAATTTGAATTTTGCTGGATAACAGACTTTCCAATGTATGAATATGATGAAAAGGGGAAATTAACATTTTGCCATAACCCATTTTCAATGCCACAAGGAGGATTAGAAGCATTAGAAACTAAAAATCCATTAGAAGTAATTGCATATCAATATGATTTAGTATGTAATGGGATTGAATTATCTTCAGGAGCAGTTAGAAATCATGATCCAGAAATTATGATAAAAGCTTTTGAAATTGTAGGATATGATAGAAAATATATTGAAGAAAAATTTACTGCAATGTTTACAGCATTTCAATTTGGTGCACCACCTCATGCTGGAATTGCACCTGGAATTGATAGAATGATTATGCTACTTACAGATAGTGAATCAATAAGAGAGGTTATAGCATTCCCACTTAGTGGAAGAGCAGAAGACTTAATGATGGGAGCACCAGCAACAGTAACACAAGAACAATTAAAAGAACTACATTTACAAATTAAAGATATTCAGTAATCAATGCGCACAACTGCAAAATTTTGTATTGCAAAAAGTTAAAAAAAATTGTATAATATCTCTGAATATAATAAAGGAGAAAACAATAATGGATTGGCAAGCAGTGTTTAATGAAATATTTACAGTAAAAAATATATTATTGTATTTGTTAGCTATAAATGTATTTACTTTTTTAACAATGTGGTATGATAAGCACGAAGCTAAAATAAATCAATGGAGAGTAAGCGAAGGTTTTTTATTTACACTTGTATTACTTCGGCGGAGGAATTGGTGGAATTGCTGGAATGTATACTTTTAGACATAAAACAAAAAAATGGTATTTTAAATATGGATTTCCAGTAATATTGATTTTAGAAATTTCATTATTTATATATTTTAAATTTATAGCTAAAATTATTTAAGTTAGTGCAAAAAAAGAGAGGAAAATATTTATGTTAGAGAATATGGAAACAATAGTAAACTTATGCAAAAATAGAGGTTATATATATCCGGGTTCAGAAATATATGGAGGATTAGCAAATACTTGGGACTATGGACCTTTAGGTGTAGAATTAAAAAATAATGTTAAAGCCGTATGGAGAAAAAAATTCATACAAGAACAAAAAGATATTGTTGGTTTAGATTCTGCAATACTTATGAACCCAGAAACATGGGTAGCATCTGGACATTTATCAGGATTTTCAGATCCATTGATAGATTGTAAAGAATGTAAAACAAGACATAGAGCAGATAAATTAATAGAAGAATGGGCGCATACAAATAATAAAGATGTGATTGCAGATGGTTGGACAGACGAAGAACTTGTAAATTATATAAATGAAAATAAAATTGCTTGCCCAAAATGTGGAAAAACTAATTTTACAAATATAAGAAAATTTAATTTAATGTTTAAAACATTCCAAGGTGTTACAGAAGATAGTACATCAACTGTATATTTAAGACCAGAAACGGCGCAAGGAATTTTTGTTGATTTCAAAAATGTATTAAGAACAACTAGAAAAAAAATGCCAATGGGTATTGCACAAATAGGTAAAGCATTTAGAAATGAAATAACACCTGGAAACTTTACATTTAGAACTAGAGAATTTGAACAAATGGAACTTGAGTTTTTCTGCAAACCAGGTACTGACTTAGAATGGTTTAAATACTGGAAAGATTTCTGTAAAAATTTCTTATTATCATTAGGAATGAAAGAAGAAAATATTAGATTAAGAGATCATTCAAAGGAAGAGTTGGTATTTTATAGTAAAGCAACAACAGATATTGAATTTGCATTCCCATTTGGATGGGGAGAGTTATGGGGAATTGCTGATAGAACTGATTATGATTTAAAACAACATGCAGATCATTCAAAAGAAGATTTAGCATATTTAGATACTGAAACAAACGAAAAATATATTCCTTATGTTATTGAACCATCACTTGGAGCTGATAGAGTGACGCTTGCATTTTTGTGCAATGGATATGAAGTTCAAGATTTAGGAGAAGGAGATTCAAGAACAGTTTTACATCTTCACCCAGCCTTAGCACCATATAAAGTAGCAGTACTTCCATTATCTAAAAAATTAAATGATAAAGCAAATGAAGTATATAATATGTTATCAAAGAAATTCATGTGCGATTATGATGAAGCAAGTTCAATAGGAAAAAGATATAGAAGAGAAGATGAAATTGGAACGCCTTATTGTGTAACAATAGATTTCGATACTATGGAGGACAATAAAGTAACGGTTAGAGATAGAGATACTATGGAACAAGAAAGAATATCAATAGATGAATTAGAAGAGTATATTTCTAAAAAAATTGAATTCTAAATAGGATATAAGGAGATTATTTTGAGCTTTAAAAATTTTTTTCTCGTAAAAATGAAAAGAATAGAAAGTATTTTTTAAGGCAAGAATACAAATAAAAGAAAGGAACTTTTTTAATGAGTGAAGATATCGGTATCGATTTAGGTACGGCAACAATAATAGCATATGAAAAGGGAAAAGGGATTGTTTTAAGAGAACCGACTGTAGTATCAGTAAATAAAAATGAAAAAGAAATAATGGCTTATGGAAAAGAAGCAAATAGAATGATTGGAAGAAATCCAAGTAATATAGAAGTTATAAAACCACTTAAAGATGGAGTTATATCAAATTTTACAATTACAACAAAAATGTTAAAACATTTTATAAAAAAAATACTAGGAAAAAAATTTTTCCAACCAAGACTTATGATATGTGTACCATCACAAATTACTGAAGTTGAAAAGAGAGCAGTAATAGATGCAGCAAATTCAGCAGGAGCAAAAAAAGTTTATTTAATAGAAGAACCTGTTGCAGCAGCAATAGGTGCAGGAATAGATATATCAAAACCTAGTGGAAACTTAGTAATTGATATTGGTGGAGGAACTACTGATATAGCTGTAATATCAATAGGAGGATCAGTAGTAAGTACATCAATAAAAGTTGCCGGAAATAAATTTGATGAAGCTATAATCAAATATGTAAAAAAGAAATATAAAACATTGATAGGAGAAAAAACAGCAGAGCAAATAAAAATGGAAGTAGGATCTGTATATCCAAGAGAGGAAGAAGTAAGTATTAAAGTTAGAGGAAGAAATTTAGAGACAGGACTCCCAATCGAAATAGAAATAACAAGTCAAGAAATACTTAAAGTTTTACTTCCAGAAGCCTTAAAAATAGTAGATAGTGTAAAATCAACTATAGAAAAAGCACCTCCAGAGTTAGTTGAAGATATTAGTGAAAAGGGCATATATATGACTGGTGGAGGAAGTATGCTTTATGGTATAGATAAATTGATAAAAGAAAGTACAGGAATAAATGTAATGATTGCTCAAGATGCAATATCTTGTGTTGCTATTGGAACAGGAAAGGCGTTAGATAATTTGGACATATTAGAAAAAAGAAGCATAAAATAAAAAATTATAAGTTTAAAATATTTAGGTTTAAAATAGGAAAATATAAGTTAAAATATATAGGTTTATAATAGGAAAATATAAGTAAAAAATAGGCTTAAAATAGAAAAAATATAAATAAAAAATAGGTTTAAAATATAAAGAAATTATTGACTAATTAATAAAAAATTAGATAAAATAAGTAATCAATAGGTATATATTGATAAAGGAGTAAAAAGTGAACCGAACTAAAAGAAAGATATTTGAAACTTCAATGAAGTTGTTTGCAGAAAAAGGATATGATGGAACAAGTATAGATGACATTACATCAGCTGTAGGAGTAGCAAAAGGAACGTTATATTATCATTTTTCAAGCAAGGAAGAAATATTTAATTTTCTTGTAGAAGAAGGAATGAATCTATTAAAAAATAGCATTAATATAAAAACCGAAGCACAAAAAAATTACATAGATAAATTAAGAGCAATAATACTTATTCAGATAAAGATTATTGTTAAATATGAAAACTTTATGTCCATAATATTTAGTGAATCTTGGGGAAATAGTTCACGAAGTTTAACTTGTCAAAAATATGTAAATGAATATCTAGAAATAGTGAAAAACATTTTAAGAAAAGGAATGGAAAAAGGAGAAATTAGAAAACTAGATATTGATGTATTAGCAACACAAATCTTGGGGATAGCATGTGGAAATCTATATTATAAAAAGACAGAAACATTAGATATACAAAAGTTGTATAAAGAAATAGATAAGAATTTTATACAGGGATTAAAAAAGGATTAAATAATTTATAATTATTAAAATGCCAAAAATATAAAACATAAAATGATAAAACAATAAATTATTAAAATTAAAAAATTTTAAATTAAAAAGGATATAAACATGAATATAAATATAAGTAAACCAAAATTAAAATTTAAAAAAATAAAAATGAAATTTTTAGATAATTTCAAAGATATTAACTTAGAAAATATAGACTATGAAAAAATGCAGAAAGAAAATTTAAAAAAGAAAAGAAATACTCCTTATGAAACAACTCATTATAAAACTGTAAAAGAATTTTTTTATAAATCAGTTAGCGAGTATCCAGAAGAAGATTGTATATTAGAAAAGCCAGACCATAAATCACCATATAAAATAACTACATTTGCAGAGTTTAAAGAAGATGTAGATGCTTTAGGAACAGCATTAATAAAGCTTTTAAATCAAAAAGATAAAAGAATAATAATTATAGGTGAAACACAATATGATTGGTATGCTTCATATATGGCAATGCTTTGTGGAGTAGGAATTGCAGTACCTGTTGATAAAGAACTTCCAATAAATGAACTAGAAAATTTAATAAGAAGAAGTAGAGCTACAGCAATAATATATTCAAAACAAAAAGAAGATGAAATAAAAAAGATTAGAGAAAGCATTCCAGAAATAGACTTCTTCATAGAAATGAAATCTAATAAACCTTTAGAAGGAAAAGATGTAGGAATTAGGTATCTTATAGAAACAGGAAAGAAAATAATAAAATCTGGCGACAACAGTTTTGAAAAAATAGAGATAGATCCAGAAGAATTTAAAGTACTTATATTTACATCAGGAACAACATCTAATGCAAAAGGCGTAATGATTTGTAACAGAAATTTAGCAGAAAACATAAATGCAGTAAATGCTTATGTAAAATTATATCCTAATGATATGCTTTTCTCAGTATTACCATTGCATCATACTTATGAATCAACAATAGGATTTTTATTACCAATAGCAGTAGGAGCAAGTGTTGCAATATGTGAAGGATTAAGATATATTGTACCAAATTTGCAAGAAGCCAAACCAACTGCAGTACTAGCAGTTCCTTTACTTGTAGAAAATATATATAAGAAGATAAATGAAACAATTAAAAAATCACATAAAGACAAATTAGTAAATTCAATGATACATGTTACAAATGGATTAAAAAGTATAGGAATAGATGTTAAGAAAAGAGTATTTAAAGAGATATATGATAACTTAGGTGGAAACTTAAGAATAATAGTATCAGCAGCAGCACCAATAGATAAAAAAGTTGGAAAATGGGTTGAAGATATTGGTATAACTTTCTTACAAGGTTATGGATTAACAGAAACAGCTCCTATATCAGCAGTTACACCTGAATATAAGCCAATGGTTGGATCTGCAGGAAAAACAATAGTACAAGCAGATATAAAAGTTGATAATCCTAATGAAAATGGAGAAGGTGAACTATTAATAAAGACGCCAACATTAATGCTTGGATATTATGAAGATGAAGAAGAAACTAAAAAAGCTATAACTGAAGATGGTTATTTCCATTCAGGAGATATTGGATATGTAGATGAAGAAGGATACGTTTATGTAACAGGAAGAAGTAAAAATGTTATAGTAACACAAAATGGAAAAAATATTTATCCAGAAGAAATAGAAATGTTACTTGAAAAAATTCCAGAAATAAAAGAAGCATTAGTTTATGGTAAATCTCCAGAAGAATTAGATGTAAAAAATAAAAATGATAAAGAATTAATTATAACTGCTAGAGTAATTCCAAATATAGAAGAATTAGACAAAATAAAAGAAAATATGTCTAATGAAGAAATATATAATATTATATGGGATAGAATAAAAGAAGTAAATAAAAAGCTTACTTCATATAAAGCAATAAAACATCTTGAATTAAAAGAAGGTGAATTTGAAAAGACATCTACAATGAAGATAAAAAGATATAAGGAATTGAAAAATTAATTAGATTATTTTAAAATATTATAATTCTTTGTTGTTTGTTGTCGCTAAAAATGTCTTGACATTTTTGCTTCATTCGCGCTTCGCTTGAGCGCTACGCGCAACTGCAGAATTATAATATTTATATAAAAATGTAAAAAAATTTATAATTGAACTTGACAATAAAGATTTATTTGTACTAAAATTATAATAGTATTATTAAAAGTACTAAATACCATGCTTAACATAATTAAAAGGAGGTAAAGTTTACAATGCCTAGAAGAGGGATAGTAAACGTGAGAATGGTAATCACGGAAGAAAAAATATTATCAAATATAGAAAAGGTTCAAAGACTAATAAATCCTAATAGTAAGAAGCAAATAATAGAGTTAGATGATAATTCGTATTTTAAGGATTTAGTAGAATCGATAAAAACCTATTTAATAGAATACCCAAAGAAAAAGAATTTTCCAAAATCTGTATATGACTCCGCTTATGGTTTAGTTGAATATGCAACAAACCAATTTGAGGAAAATACAAAGCAAATAGAAAATTTAATAAGACAGAGAGAATATAATATAAAATCTGCAGCTGTTTTGAGACAAACATTAGCAATAGTCCAATCAAAAGATAATGAATGGAAAAAAAGTGTTGCAAGTTTAAATGGAAAATTTTCACAAGAAATAATTGATGCATTAGGGGTAATAGGAAGAGCAAAAAGTAACGAATCAGAAAATTATGTAGAATCAGTTAAATTAATTAACTCAAGAATATCAAATCTTGAATCAAATTTACATATTGAAATAGATATGGAAAGAGTTGAAGATAGATCAAAGGCATTAAGTTATATAGGAATAGAAATAGCAGATGCACTTAAACTAATTCCTACACCAGTAGAAGAAGCAAAACAAGTTGTTGAAGAAAATAAAGCTGATGCAAAGATTAAGATAGTAAAACCTGAAGCTGATAAAACAATGAAAACAGCAGTTGTTAAAGAAGTTAAGGAGCCAGTAGGAAACACTACAAAAGCTTATGAAGACTATTATGCAGAAACTAGAACAGAAGTTAAATCTAGTCTTTGGAGTAAATTTAAGAATAGTAAATTTGTAAGAGCAATTAAATATGTATTTAAAATTAAAATTGTTCTTCAATTACCAGAGGGGTTACCAGAAGGCAATATAAATAATAATTAGTTTAAGTTAAAAAATTTTAATATATAATAAAATGTTAAATATAAAAAATATATATTGTATAGATATGACTAGTAAAGAAAAAGTCATATCTATATTGTTTATTAATTAAAAAAATATAATTTTTTTGTAAAAGATTTGATAAAAATATTCAAATAGTATTGACAGAAACAAAAAAATATTATAAAATAAAAAACGTGCAAAACAAATGCGCCTTTAGCTCAGCTGGTCAGAGCAACCGGCTCATAACCGGTCGGTCCAAGGTTCGAATCCTTGAAGGCGCACCATTTTTTATTTATAAAAATTTATATGTGGGCAGATGGTCGAGTGGTTAAAGGCGGCAGACTGTAAATCTGTTCTCATATGAGTACGATGGTTCGAATCCATCTCTGCCCACCATTTTTAATAGGCGTGAAACTATATATTTCAAGCCTATTGTTTTATTTTTATGTAGCAGTAGTGTAGCAGTAAAATTAAATTATAAGTTTAACTTTTTCCATATATTTTTTTACTTGTTTCATTTCATCTGCTTTGAATTTATTAAAAACAGAAGTATATACATTCAATGTGGTTTCAATGTCTTTATGTCCTAAAATATGAGATAAAGTAACAGCAGACATACCAGCTTCGATACATCTAGTAGCGAAAGTGTGGCGAAGTATATGAGTGTGTGCATTTGAAGTTGATAAATTAACATAGTTATTTATTCCTTTTTTCTTTTTAACGGTTTTTGTCATTATTCCAGCATCTTTACATATTTTTTTCATGTGAGCATTTATGGTAGATGGAGCAATCCATTGATTTTCAAATTTAAAACAATAATCTTTTTTAGATAGATTAAGCATTAAGTCTTTTAAGTTATTTAAAATAGGTACTTCACGAATGCTATTATATGTTTTTGTTGTATCTCCTAATATAACTTTATCTGATTCATCTTTAGTTAAAGTACGACTAACTTTTATAATATTATTTTCTAAATCAATGTCTTCTCCTTTTAAAGCTAAAATTTCTCCTATCCTCATTCCTGTAAAAGTAGCAACTAACAGTATATCTTTATATTTATCAGATGAAGAATTTAGTTTTGATAAAAAAGCTTTTTGTTCTTCAATAGAAAAAGCCTCAACGGATTTTGACTTTTTCTTTGAAACAGGCTTAATTATAGCTCCTCTTATAAGAAAAGGATTTGATTTTATTAAGTTGTTTAGAATTGCATAATTAAATGTGGTAGATATTAGACCTGTTATTTTATCTATACTACTTTTTGCATAAACAGATATTTCTTGTAAAGAAGTATTAATATCTTGAATAGTAATGTTCTGAATAGGCATTTGTGAAATTTTTAATTTTTTTATATTTTCTAAAGTTGCTAATTTTCTTTTATATGTTATTGATTTTATTTTATTAGAATTATATAACTGTTTAATATATTGTTCACAAAGTTCTTCAAAAGGAACTTCATTTTTAATAATAAATTCTTTATTATTAATTTGAGCCTGAACATTAGCAAGTTGTGTAGCAACATCTTTTCTATTACCATTTTTTTCTCCCTTTATATATTCTAAATGTTTAGTTCCATCAGGATTTTCAACCCAATAAGTTGCAATCCATTTTTTAATATCTTTTCTGTAATAAATAGATCCCTCACCATTACCACGAGTTCTAGTTTTTTGTTTCTTTTCCATAAAAAAAATCCTCCAAATTTCTTTAATTTTTTTACAAAAACTATTGAAATTGAAGGCTCGTTTATATATAATACAAAACAAGCAGATACTTTCAATAGTATTTGTGTTTGGAGAAAAGTGTGTTGAGTCGTGTCAATTTGCACTTTTCTCGTTTTTTTATTTTTTAATATAATTATTCAATTTTTTTAATTTTTCTTCACAAATCAAGATTTTTTGTTTTAAATCTTTATAATCTTCAATTACATTTTCTCCTTTAAATAAATTAGAACAAGAACCTATTACATAAAGATATGTAAATAAAAATATAGTTCCTAAAATTTCTGCAAAAATATTTCCAAAACCAAATAAAAAAGAAGGGAAAATAGTAATAGCTGCCCACATTATTAAATAAAAAAAACAAATATACAAGTTAAAAAATGAATATATATAATAACTTCCTTTTATTTTGTTTTTTTCTTGTTTTAGTTCAATCAATAATTGTATTAAAGCTATTTTTTCTTCTTCCAATTCTTTAATATCATAATTATATAAACAATAATATGCTAAATCACTAAACATAAAATTTCTCCTTTTACATTTTTATTGTTTTTTTATTCAATTATTATCATTTGTAAATCTAATAAATCTGACATTAAATCCATATTATTAATAACTAAATCAATAATTTTTTTATTACTGTATTGATACATATAATAAATTGATAAAAAAGTAAAACTTGTTATTAATAATGACATACATATTTTTATATTAAAAAAAATAGATATAGGTATTAATGCTAAACATATATAATAAATTTCTTTTTTAAATTTTAAATTTAAAACAAAACAAGAAATATAAGCAGAGGAAGTAAAATATAAAATGATACTAAATAATATACCTAATGGAAATCCAAAATTAAAGCAATAGATTATAAATGATGCTATAAGTAAAATTGGAAATAGTAAAGTAAGAAATAAACATTTTTTATCATAATTAATAAGCATCTTTCTTGCTTCATCAGGTTTTACACCTATTTTTAATGTACCATTATTATAGCCTTCCACAATTTTTTCAAATTCATCATAAGTTAATTTTTCCATAAAATTTCTCCTTTTTATATTATAAATTAATTATTATTTTTAAAACCACTTACTTTCAATGTGCAACTTATTTTATTCAAATATCTTTCTGATTCTAGCTTCTGTAACTTTTCCAATAACTTTAAAATTGTCATTTTTCGTTAGTTTTCTTGGAGGATAATATGAATTAAAAGCAACTAATTCAATATGGTCATCATATTTAATTAACTTTTTTACTGTAGCTTCTTCTCCATCAACAATAACTATTGCAATTTGTCCACTTTCAACATTATTTTGTTTATGAACTATTACTATGTCATCTTCATACATAATAGGTTGCATACTATCACCAGTTACTTTTAATGCAAAATAATTTTCTGGATCCGATACTTCTTTATCTAAATTTACATAACCTATCCAATTTTCTTGTGCTAAATAGTTGTAACCTGCTTTAACTGTACCTAAAAGAGGAAAAAGTTGTTTAGAATTTACATTAGAAATATATTTTTCATCACTTAAACCTGCTAACCAAGCAGCATTAACTCCAAAAAAATTAGCTAGTTTAACAATAGTACTTCTTT
The DNA here is from genome assembly GCA_947588945.1 of uncultured Clostridia bacterium. GTDB lineage: Bacteria > Bacillota > Clostridia > TANB77 > CAG-508 > CAG-793. The sequence goes on along the minus strand of CANPZY010000011.1, from coordinate 11,290 downwards.
TTACACCTTTTATTTCTCCAGAAGCATATCGAGATATAGTAGCTGATTTCTTTCCTACAATTTCTTCCATATCACTTAAAATATAATTACTACTATCTATTAATTCAGATAGTCTTTTAGAAAAAAGTTCATCATAAATCTCATCCATAATAAAATCTCCTATGGGGCTATTATACTATAATATTTCGCAATACGCAATATGTTTTACAAAAAAAATAAAAAAATTTCGTAAAAAGTATTGACAATAAGAAAATAATATTGTATAAATTACGTATAACGTAATTACGCAACGCGTAAAAAGGAGGTGTAAAAGTGAAAATCAAAGAAAATGAAATATTAAGAAAAATAGAAGGATATATGAAATTTAGAAATATATCAAAACGTCAGCTAGCTCAGAAATGGAAGAAAACAGAAATATATGTATATAGAAGATTATCAGGACAAGTTGAATTAAGCTTAACAGATATTTTAGATTTAATAAAAATTTTAAATTTATCTAAAGATGAAGCAATAGATATTTTTTTTAATCAACGATTACGTAATACGTAAAAACAAAATGCATATAACATTTTTATTACAAGTATTGACAAATAAAATCTAATAATTTTTAAGCAAAAGGCATAAGGAGAAGATATGGAAGTAAAAGAACTAGGAGAATGTTTTAAAATAAGAAATAAATATTTTAAAGGAATGTCTATTGATTATTTATTCGAAAAAAACGACTCAACACACGAAGATGATTAAGAAGGGAGGAAAATAAATTGAAATGGGAAGATGCTCCAGACATTTTAACACCAGTTGATTTAAGTCAGATATTAGGTGTAGGTAAAACTGTTTCTGAATCAATGTATCATCAAAAAACATTTCCTAAAATACAAGGAACAAGTAAGCTAATTGCAGATAAAGAAGCTGTAAGATATTGGTGTATGGGAATTGATGTAGAAACAGCTATTGTAAAAAAAATAATTGAACAAATTTATTAAAAGGGGGTAGCTATGAAATTTATAGATATTGGAGGAAAAGAAGTTACAGAAGATGAAGTAACAATACTCTTTATGTATGAAGATTTTCTAAAACAAGTTCTTTTAGAGAAAAATATTGGACGTTTAACTTTAGATCATCTAAGAAATAAAACATTTAAAAAAATATATGTTGTACCAACTGGAAATTAGAACAACATATAAAAGTTTATGTAAAAACATTGTTTTTATATTAACACAAAATTTTTAATTTGTAAAGGAGTAAATGATGATAATTATAACTGACGATGAAGACAGATGCAGCGATTTAGAAATAATGCTAACAAAATTAAAAGAAATCAAAGATGAGTGTACTTTAGAAGATATTTTAGAAGATGTTGATAATCTAATATTTAAATATATTTCTGAATATGAATATTTAAATAAAAAGTTAAAAGAAGAATATGAAAAAGAAAAACAATTTAAAAATGCAGAATATGAAAAGTCTGTATGGGCTAGTTAGGAGAAATTATGGCACTAAAAGGTTACGATGAATTAAGAAAAATAGATGTGAGTGAATTTACAGAAGAAAGAGATGGAGCGGAATACTTAAATTGGGCTAAATGCATAGATTTACTACACGAAAATGGAGCAGAACAAGTTTACTTTGTACCATTAACAAATGAAAAAGGAAGTAGCTTGTTTATGAGTGAAAATACATTTGAAAATGGAATTGGAGCAGGAAAGAAAACAAATAGATGTTATGAAACTAGAATAGAAATACATATAGACGATAAAGTATATATAATGCATAGTCCAGTAATGAATGGAGCTAATCCTGTTCAAGATAATTCAATGTCGCAACAAAGGGTATGGAACTCAATGTGTAGAAGTTTTGTAAAAGGTGTTGCTATATATACAGGATTAGGATTCGATCTATGGCTTAAAGAAGAATACAAACTTTCAAAAGTAAAAGATGATGATTTAAGCAAACACGATATATTCAAAATTAAAGAAAGATGTCAGCAAATATATACGCAAAAATTAAAAGAAGGTTTATCAGTAAAAGAAATAGCAGAAAGACTACATAAGACTGAAGATGAAGTAAAAGCATTGTTTAGTTATTTTGATACTTTAAATAATTTTGAAAAGGATTTAGCAAATATTGATACAAAGTCAAGATAGAAGTTTCTATATAGGAGCATCAGATACAAGCTATGTAGTTGGAAATTGGGAAACTAAATCTTTTGAAAATTGGTGGCTAGAAAAACTTGGACTTTATAAAAACAGTCTAAAGACAGAAGCTATGCAAGCAGGAAATAACTTTGAACATAAAATATTAGATTCATTAGATATTGAAGGATTAGAAAAGGATAAGCAAATAATTATAGATAGATTAAGAGTAAATCTTGATGGAAATACGGAAACTTGTATTTATGAAGTAAAAACACACAATATAGATAAAGAATTTAAAGTATCAAAACAATACTGGAGACAAGCTCAAGTAGAAATGTATGCAAGTAAAATATATAACCTATACATTGTAGAGTATGGTCTTAAAGAGGAAGATTACAAGAACTTTTTTAACAGTATAGATAAAAACAGAATAAATCTTATAAAGATTGAATATGACGAGAATTTTATACAAGAAGAATATTTACCAAAATTAAAAATATTGAGTAAGTGTTTGAAGGAAGGTGTATATCCAGAATGGAAACAACAGGAATAATAACAGATATTTCAATAGATTTGGAATCATCAAAACCAAAAATAAGCCTTTTATTAGATACAAACAATAAAGAAGATATACAAAAGCTAAAAAACGAAGATAAACTGAATGTAGAAATAAAAAAATGGTACAAAAAAAGAAGTTTAGATGCTAATTCGTATTGTTGGGTACTATGTGAAAAGATAGCTCAAGAAATAAGTAAAGACGGAACAGTAATAACTAAGGAAGATGTTTATAAAGAAGCAATAAAAAATGTTGGAGCATTTGTATCATTTATCGTAACAGAAGTAGCATTTGATAATTTTAAGAGAGTATGGGAGAAGCAAGGACTAGGCTATCAAGTACAAGAAACAACCAGAAAAGATAAATGTGTAAGGGTAAATTGCTATTATGGTTCTAGTTCTTACGATACAAAAGAAATGAGTAGATTAATAGATTTTATAGTACAAGAATGTAAGCAATTAAATATAGAGACTTTAACACCAGAGCGATTAAGCTTACTAAAAGAAGAGTGGGGACAAGTTAAATGAAAAAGGAATTTTGCATAATGCCTAAAAATTTGATGTGGAGTACGGAAAGATTTTCAGGTTGTCATAGACATGAAGTTTTTGGTGGAGCTAATAGACAACATAGTATAGAAGATGGATTAGTAATATTCCTATTACCAGAAATGCACAACATGAGTAATCAAGGTATTCATTTTAATAAGCAATTTAAAGAATATGCACAAAAGATAGCACAAAAGACTTGGATGGAATATTACAAAAAAACAGAAGAAGATTTTATTAAAAGATATGGAAAAAATTTTTTATAGGGAAGGAGAAAAAAATGTTTAGCCAAGAGGAATTAGAAAAGAAAAAAATAAAAAATCAAGCATATTATCCATTGCTTCATTTTGTATTTTCAATATTACCTGATAAAGTTGATAATAATTTAATAAAAAGTCAACATGCGTTTCAAAAGATAGATAAAAAGGTAATAGAAAAAATAAAAAGTGGGGAATTATCAAATGAACAAATGCAAGAGTTAACTTCAGCTTATAAACAAATGAAAAGCATATTTGAAGAAATTTTAAATAAATAGGAGGAAAAAATAATTATGTATGATTTAAAAATAGGTAAAATAGTAGGAATAGTAGTAGGAATTTTAGCAGTTATATTAATAATAGTTGGTATAGCAAGTATTACAACTGTACCAACAGGGTATGTAGGAGTAAAAACAAGATTTGGAAAAGTACAAGATGATGTTATTCAAGAAGGATTAAACATGAAAGCACCATTTATAGAAAAAATAGTAAAAATTGATTGTAAAACACAAAAAATTGAAACAGCATCAGAAGGTTCAACAAAAGATATGCAAACAGTGAATATAGCAGTTGCAATTAATTATAACGTAAATAAAGATACTGCAAATAAATTATATAGAGAAGTAGGAAAAGATTATACAAATATAATTATAAATCCAGCAATCCTAGAAGCAATTAAATCATCAATGGCACAATATACAGCAGAGGAACTTATTACGAAAAGAGCAGAAGTTTCAAACGAAATACAAGAAAGCATTATAAATAAAATTGCAGATAAAGGCTTTACTGTAACAGAATTTAATATTACAAATATTGATTTTTCAGAACAGTACGATCAAGCAATAGAGACAAAAGCTGTAAAACAACAAGAAGTAATGACAGCACAAGCAGAACTTGAAAAACAGAAAATACAAAATGAAAAAGAAATATCTGAGGCTGAAAAAGATGCAAAAGTAATGGAATTACAAAACGGTCAAATAACAGATAAAACATTAAGATTAAAAGAATTAGAAGTACAACAGAAATTAATAGAAAAATGGAATGGACAACTTCCTACAACTACATTAGGAGAAAATATACCAATGCTAAATATAAATAAATAATTATTCATCAGGAGCTAGACAATAAATATCTAGCTCCTATTTACGAAAGGAGAAAAGATGGGAAACGATAGTTGGATAAGTATTCATAGAAAATTACTTGATTGGTGTTGGTATAAAGACATTAATGTAAAAACATTGTTTCTACATCTATTATTAAAAGCTAATTATAAAGAAAAAGTATGGAACGGTATAGAAGTAAATAGAGGACAACTTATAACATCAATAGAACATCTTTCAGAAGAAACTGGCTTAACAGTTCAGCAAACAAGAACAGCATTACGTAAACTACTATCAACAAACGAAATAACAAGCAAAACAACAAACAAATTTACCGTTATAACCATTGAAAACTATGAATTGTATCAAAATGTAAATAATAAAATAACAAACAAAATAACAGACAACGCAACAATCAATCAACAACAACTAAATAAAGAAAATAATATATATTATTATTTTATTAATAAATATAAAAGCGAAAAAAAATTAAACTTTTTTGATTATATGAAACAAAATAAAAAAATGAGAGAAGATGAAAAGTGGGAGCTATTAACTCACGAACAACAAATGAAATTATTAGGAAAGTAAGGGAGTTGGTAAAAATGAATCTGATTACTCAAGAGACAAGACAATTAAGTTTTGAAGATATAAAGCCTAAAAGACTAACGAGATATATGCAATTAATAGAAATAATAGGAAACAAAAAAATGACAGCAAGGGAGATAGAAACAATAAGAAGTTTTAAATATCCACCAAAAAGATTTGATATGAACTGTACTAGACCAAGATTAACTGAATTAGTAAATGAATATCACGAATTAATAGAATGTGGAACCAAGAAAGATACAGAAACTGGAAAATCAGTAGCAGTATATAGAAGAACAACAGAGCAGGAGAAAATGGAATTAGACAATATTAATCATATTCCATACTTATACTAGAAAGGAGATAGCAATGCTTAAAATAAAAGATGATGTAGATTTAAAAGAGTTAGAAAAATTTGGAATTAAAAATAGATTTGGATTTTTTTATAAATCTAAACCTAAAGAAAAAGAAGTAATTGAGCTAGAAATAGACTTAAATACAAGAGAAGTTAAAATGGCAGGATTGGGAGATTTATTTCATACAAGAGAAGATACTTTATATGAACTAATAAAAGCAGATTTAGTAGAAAAAGTTTAGGAGGTTAAGATGATAATACTAAAGTTGCTTGCTGTTTCAATGAAGGAAAAGTACTTTTAGGAAAATATGAGACAGAAGAAAGAGCAAAAGAAGTATTGCAAAAATTAATACAATCATACAGAAAATATAGAACAGCAGAAGTTGATGGCTATACAAATGTAATAGAAGAAACAGCAGTATTTGATATGCCAGAGAAATAGAAAGGATTAGAAAAAATGAAAAGAGCGAAATTATATTATACGAATAAAGGTTATTCATATATAAAGGTAACAAATCAAGATTGTTTTGATTGGGGAGGATTAGCTATATGTGATAACTGTAATGAAAATATGAAAGAAGATATTTATTTAATTTTTATATTGGGAAGAGCTTTATGCGAAAAATGTTTTAAAGAATGGTGCGAACGTTCAAAAAGGTATGAAGAAGATTTAAAATTACAAAAAACAAACCATATAAGATGGTATAAAAATTATGGATTTGATGTGATAGAGGACTAAATAATGAAATATAAAGAATTAATACCTAGCTGTAAAAAAGCAATAGAAAATGAATGGTGTCTAGGCTGTCAACGGATTAGAAAATCCGTATTATACAGGAAATTATAATTGTAAATATTCTAGACCTCCAACAGTACAACAAAGTTTAAATCAAATATGGAGAAATTTAGGGGTACAACAAAAAATAGATATGTAAGGAGCAAAAGAAAATGATTATATAAAAAGTAATAATTGGAATATTAATAGGGATATTTCTAGGAATAGCTGTTTACTATAATCTTTGGAAAGGAGATTAAAATGGGAGTTAAAAGAGTAAGAATAGGAAATATTATTACATATATTTATGACAATAAAGTATTAAATAATATATTAGTTAGTTCAAAGAATTTTAATTACATAAATGAAAAAATAAATAATAGAGAAGTTGAAATATTAAGTGTAATAGATAATAAGTAAAAATGTAGAAAAGGGGTTAAATGGATATTGTAGATTTATATTTATATGATTTAAAAACAAAATTCAATAAGATTAATCCAAAAGAATATTATTTAAGTTATTCTGGCGGAAAAGATAGTCACTTCTTATTATGGTTCATAAAAAATTATTTGAAAAATAAAGATATAAAGATTGTAGGAATAAATACATATTTAGAATATCCTGAAATAAGAGATAGAATATATAACTATTCAGATATAGTTTTATTACCTACCAAAAAGCCTTTTGAAATTAAAGAAAAGTATGGAATACCATGTTTTTCAAAAGAACAAGATTTTTATATTTATTATTATCAAAATGCTTTGAGAAAAGGAAAAGAACCTGGTAAAACAATATTAGAAAAAATAAATGGTACATATAAGACAGGATTTAATATTTCAAAAAAAGCAAGGAATTATATTTTAAGTGGACAAGCTCACAATATAACACATCTTTGTTGTCATTATTTAAAGAAAGATCCAGCAAGAAGATTTGAAAAAGAAAGAGGTTTAAAACCTATTTTAGGAGTAAGAGCTAGTGAAAGTAAAATGAGAAGTAGACAATATAATACTTGTTTTACAAAGGATAAAAAATTTACACCTATACATGATTTAACAGATGAAATATTAGATGAAATTTATAAAAGATATGAAATAGAAATACCAAAAGTTTATAGTTGTGAAGGGATAAAAAGAACTGGCTGTATGGGTTGTCCTTATGAAAGTTGGAAACATGATACAGAAAAAGAATTAAAATTATTAAATAATAAACAAAAAGACTTTATATGTGAGTATTTTAAAGAAAGTTATAGAGTCTTAGGAATAGAGATGTAATATGAGTAAAGCAGATAAAATGTTTGAAGAATTAGGATATAAAAAAACAGAAGATAGCGTTTTCGCTGTTATTTATGAAAAAGACGGATATATAATACAATTCAAATTTATATTTCAAACAGTAGAAAAATATTATTTTAATGTCAATCTTTATGCTTATTGTTCTAAGAAAATAACAATGCAAGAACTACAAGCAATAAATGAAAAAGTAAAGGAGCTAGGGTGGAATGAGTAAAAGTGAAGATAACAAGAAAAAATTATTTGAATTGATAAAAGAAAATCCAAATTTACCAATAATGATAATGGCAGATAATGATACTATGTGTGAAGAATATGGTTATTCATTAATGCAAATTATTGAAAGTGTAGAAAAAACAAAAATATATCTATATTCAGATAGAGTATATACAGAAGATGAAAAAGATGAATTAGAAGAAGAAATATTAGATTGTATGGATATAGAAAACGAAAATGAAGAAACAATTAATAAGCTAATAAAAGATGAAATAGATAAGCTTGAAAATTATGAATGTATTTTAATATATTGTTCTAATTAGGAGGTAGCAATGTTGAGTAAAGAAGAAATAGAAAAAGCAAAAGAAAAAACGAAACAATGGATTTATAATATGAGAACTGGGCGTCGAGTAAATATAATTCACAAAGGAGATAAGGATTTTTGTAATGATTTAGAAACACTTTTACAATACATAAACCAACTAGAACAAGAAAATAATAAGCAAAATAAAATAATAGATGAAATTTTAAAAGCTTGGAAACAAGATGATAATAGAAGTATTAAAGAACTTAAACAATATTTTGAAAAGAAAGTAGAGGAAAAGTAAATGGAAGAATATCATAAAATACAAACATTATTCAAAAGAGATGAGAAAACAAAAAAGCTAATGGAGGGAGAATTTGCTGATAAAACAGTAGAATTTTTAAAAGATAATAAATGGCAATTTACAGAAAAGATAGATGGAACTAACATAAGAATTATGTGGGACGGACACAAAGTAACATTTGGAGGAAGAACAGATGACGGACAAATACCTGCAATATTAACAAATAGATTAGTCGAATTATTTGCAGGAGAAAAGAATGAGCAATTATTTGAGCAAAAATTTGGAGAAACAGAAGTAATGCTTTGTGGTGAAGGTTATGGAGAAAAAATCCAGAACGGAGGTTTATATAGAAAAGGACAAGACTTTATATTATTTGATGTAAAAATAGCAGGAAATTGGCAATCTAGAGAAAGTGTTGAAGATATTGCAAAATATTTTGGAATAGATGTAGTCCCTATTGTATTAGAAGGAACGATACAAGAAGGAATAGATTTTGTAAAAACAGAGCCTAATTCAAGATTTGGAACAGCAAAAGCAGAGGGAGTAGTAGGCAGACCATTTGTAGAAATGCAAGATAGATGTGGTAACAGGCTAATTGTTAAGATAAAAGTAAATGATTTTAAGTAGGAGGGAATTATAATATGGGTGAAACAATAGAGAGCATGATACAAGTATTGCAGACAGAAGTAGATTTTATTAAAGATAAAGTTAAATTTAATAATTTATCTTTAAATGGAAATTTAGAGCAATTTAAAAATTTAGATAAAGAAGAAAAACAAAGATTACTATATGTATTAGAACATTTAAAAATAAATGTAGAACACTATATTAATAAGATTAAGTAGGAGGGAAGTATGAGAAAAACAATACATATAAATTGTTTATTAAAAGATAATATGATAATAGCCTATCATATTAGTCCAAACGAAAGAACAATGCCTCACGATTATTATAAAGATTTTTATTATTCTGGAACATCAATGGAAAATTGCGATGAATTATATAAAGTGGAATATATGTCAGTAGAATTTGAAGATAAAGAAAATTCTAATTTCAATAATTATGTTTTTAATGAAATAGCAAAAGAATTTTATAAACAATGGAAAATACACCCAGAACATTTTGGAAGTCCTGCTCATTATAATTAAAAAATTAGTTAGGAGGGATTATGAGAGAAATAGAATTTAGAGGTAAGTTAATAAATAGTGGCAAGTGGGCTTATGGTAATTTAGATATAAAAAAAACTGGAACAGCGATAATAACACCAGACAATACTGTAATAGGAACATATGGAAAAGTAATCCCAGAAACAATAGGACAATACACAGGATTAAAAGATAAAAACGGAAAGAAGATATATGAAGGGGATATAGTTAAAGCATTTTATTTTGAAACAGAAGTTATTGGAAAAATAGAATTTATTTATGGAACATTTGCATTAACTAATTCAGCAATAAGTGATAATCAATTGTTTATTTTTGAAAATTTAGAAGTAATAGGCAATATTTGGGATAATCCAGAATTATTGAAGGAGGAATTATGAACAAAGATAAAACGGAATTGGAAGAAGATATAAAAAATTTATCTGAAATAATACAATTATGTGAAGATGATATAAAGAAAAATAATAATAATGTAACAGCAACTTTAGATTTAGAAGATCTAAAATCTTTGCAAACAGTATTAGAAGCATTAGAAAAACTACAAAAAGATAATTATAAATTGGATAGAGAAAATCAGAAATTATTTGAAGAAAATATTAATTCAATACCTAAAAAGAAAATAGAAAACGAAATAGAAATATTAAAAGCACAATGTGGAGGAAATATATTTCATATACAACAAACATTAAATGCTGAAATTAGACTTTTACAAGAATTATTGGAGGATAAATAATGGAAGATAAGATTGAAATTGGAGAATATGTAAGAACTAAAAGAGGAATAGCTAAAGTTACTAATATTAATGATTTAGATAATGTAGCTTGGACTGATAATAAAGATATTTACTTTGGAGTAACGAGAAAAAGTGGTTATTTAGATTGGCATATTTATGATGATGGAACAGTTTTAAAAGAACCGAGTTTTAATGTAATAGATCTAATAGAAGAACGGAGACTATGTAAACGGATATGAAGTATTGGACAAATACTTATTTAATGGAGAAAAACCTGTATTAGAAACAAATGGAGAAGAAACTGATTGTAAATGTTTGTGTAATGAAGATATTAAATCAATAGTAACAAAAGAACAATTTGATTCTATTAAATATAATATAAATTAAAGGAGCAATAATGAGTAACAAGACAGCAAAAGAAAGATTAATTGAATTATATGGTAATGAATGTTTTATTGATAAGTTACATCTAAGAAAAGATAAAGATAGGAAATATACATCAAAGAAGCAAATGGAAAGAATGAAACAACTTACATTTCATCATATTAAAGAAAAAAGAAATGGTGGACAAGCAACAGTAGAAAATGAAGCATTATTAAGTGAAGAAAATCATATATGGTTTAATAAACAATCTACAGAAGTACAAGCAAAAATGAATATAATATTCCAAGAATATAAAAAATGCAATGTAGAATATGTTGAAAATTTACCAACAACATTACAAGTAAAGATAATTGAATTTAATATAAGAGAGAAAGAAAAGGAATATAACAGAGCAAAAGAAAAAGAGAATTTAAGAAAGAGGATAAAAGAAGAATTAGAAAATGAGATATGATAGATATTTTAAAGAAATAGAAGAAGAATATAAAGAAACAGTAAAAGATTATGAGAAATTTAAAGGAAAGGTAAATGAAAAGAATAAAAATGAACTACTTTTTAGTTTGAAGTTATTAAATGTTGCAATAAATAA
>CANPZY010000010.1 GCA_947588945.1 uncultured Clostridia bacterium | reverse complement strand
TATGCTTCGAACTCAAGGTTTTCATTTCTATGTGTGCCTTCGAGCGAAGCAAGAAAGGAATGGAATTTTTTATGAATATAGCAAATATAATTGCAGATGAATTGCAAGTTAAGCAATCTCAAGTAGAAAAAACAATAAATCTAATAGATGAAGGGAATACTATTCCTTTTATAGCTAGATATAGAAAAGAAGTAACAGGAAATTTAAGTGATGAGGTTTTAAGAAATTTAAGCGAAAGACTTACATATCTAAGAAATCTTGAACAACGAAAACAAGAAGTAAAAACATCAATAGAAAATCAAGGTAAATGGACAGATAAATTAGCATTAGAATTAGAAAAAGCCCTTACTTTAGCAGAAGTAGAAGATATATATAGACCTTATAAACAAAAAAAGAAAACTAGAGCATCAGTAGCAAAGCAAAAAGGTTTAGAACCATTAGCTCAAAATATTTTAGAACAAACTGATAAGAAAAGTGTTTTGGAATTAGCAAAAGAATTTATTACAGATGAAGTTAAGAATGAAGAAGAAGCAATACAAGGAGCAAAAGATATTATTGCAGAAATAATTTCTGATGATCCATATTTTAGAAAGAAAATAAAATCTTTATATTATAGAGAAGGAACAATTGAAACAACAGCAACAAAGGATGAGAAATCTCCTTATGAAATGTATTATGAATTTAGTGAGAAAATATCAACCATTCCAAGCCATAGAATTTTAGCAATAAATAGGGGCGAAAAAGAGGGTTTTTTAAAAGTAAAAATTAATAAAAATGTTGATAAAATAATAAAAATTATTTCGGAGAAAATAATTAAAACACAAGGAGAAAGAGTAGATTTAATAAAAGAAGCAATAGAGGACAGCTGGACTCGATTAATAGAGCCATCTATCGATAGAGAAATACATTCTGATTTGACAGAAAAAGCGGATAAACAAGCAATTGCAGTTTTTGGAAAAAATGCAAAGCAACTTTTATTAGGTGCACCATTAAAAGGATTAACTGTGCTTGGATTTGATCCTGCATATAGAACTGGTTGCAAACTTGCAGTTATAGATGAAACAGGAAAAGTTTTAGATACAGGTGTTGTATATCCAACAGAACCTCAAAATGATATTGAAGGATCTAAAAAAGAACTAATAAGATTAATAACAAAAGACAATATTAATATGATTGCAATAGGAAACGGAACAGCATCTAGAGAATCCGAGTTATTTGTATCAAATACAATTAAAGAATTAAAAGAAAAAACAGGAATTGATGTTTATTATACAATAGTAAGTGAGGCAGGAGCATCAGTTTATTCTGCATCAAAACTTGCAACAGAGGAGTATCCAGATTTAAATGTTTCATTAAGAGGAGCAATTTCAATTGCTAGAAGATTGCAAGATCCACTTGCTGAGTTTGTTAAGATTGATCCAAAAGCAATTGGTATTGGACAGTATCAACATGATGTAAATCAAAAACAATTATCAGAAAGTTTATCTGGAGTTGTAGAAGATGCTGTTAATGAAGTAGGAGTTGACTTAAATACCGCAACATCATCTTTATTATCTTATGTTTCTGGAATTAATTCAGGAATAGCTAAAAATATTGTAAAATATAGAGATGAAAATGGTAAGTTCAAAGAAAGAAAAGAATTATTAAAAGTCCCTAAATTAGGAAAAAATGCATATGAGCAATGTGCTGGATTTGTAAGAATTCCTGATGGAAAAAATCCATTAGAAATAACTGCAGTACATCCAGAAAGTTATAATGTTGCAGAAAAATTATTATCTAGCATAGGATATAAAAAAGAAGATATTTTAGATAAAGATAAGTTAAAGGAATTGAAAAATAAATTAGTTGCAATAAACATTGAAAAAACTGCTAAAGATTTAGATGTAGGAGAAATGACGTTAAAAGATATAATTTCAGAACTTTGCAAACCAGGAAGAGATCCTAGAGAAGATATGCCAAAACCTATATTAAGAAGTGATGTACTTAAATTTGAAGATTTAAAAGATGGAATGATTCTTACCGGAACTGTTAGAAATATTACTGATTTTGGTGCTTTTGTAGATGTTGGAGTTAAGCATGATGGATTAGTACATATATCAGAAATGAGTGATAAATTTGTACGCAAACCAAGTGATATTGTATCAATAGGAGATATTGTAAAGGTTAAAGTAATTGGAATTGATTTTGAAAAACAAAAGGTAAAATTATCAATGAAAGATGTAAAAGAATAGTATTTTTATATTAAAAAATGTAAAGTATATCTAATAGGAAATATAATAAATATTTTTCTATTAGATATATTTTTTTGTTTTTTATAATATAAATATTACTTTATAATTTTTGCAAACTTTTGAAAAAGTTTGCAAAAGAATGTTTACATAAATGAAAAATTACTATATATCGTTAAAATAAAACTAAAAAACGTTGAAATTAAAGATTTTTTCATAAAAATTTCCAAAAACATTTGCTTTTTTTTTAATAATATATATAATAAAATGCAAAAAAAGGATGTTTAATATGAATAAAAAAGATATTACTTTTAATCAATTATCTGAAGAATGGTTACAATTCAAAAAAACTAAAGCAAAAGAATCAACATATCTTAGTTACAAATATATAATTAATAATAAGTTTGCAAAAGTAATAGGCAATAAAACACTAGAAGAATTGGTGGATTTTAATTTTAATGAATATGTTGATACGTTGTTAGAAAGATTATCTAATAAAACAACAAAAGACACTGTTGTAGTATTAAAATGCATATTAAAATATGCGGAATTAAAATACGACATAAACTATAAATTAAGCTTGATTTCTTTGCCGACAATATATAAAAAAGAAATTACGATATTTTCTGAAAAAGAAAAAAGAAGAATAGAGAAAAAATGTCTAAAGTCAAATAATATTAAGACAATAGGAATAGTTATAAGTATGTATACTGGTTTAAGAATAGGTGAAGTATGTGCATTAAAATGGAATGACATTAATTTTGAGGATAGAGTATTAAATGTAACACATACATTACAAAGAGTATATGTAAGTAAGAATAATACTAAAGTAATATATACTACTCCAAAAACTCAACATTCTATGAGAAAAATTCCACTTAATAATAATTTATATGTTATTTTAAAAAATTATTCTAAATTATATCCTAGTGATGCTTTTATATTATCGGGGGATAGAAATAAATGGGTGGAACCTATTGCTTTTAGATATACTTATACAAAATTACTAAAAGTAGCTAAAGTTAAATATAAAAAATATCATACTTTAAGACATACATTTGCTACTAAATGTATAAATGTTGGTATGGATGTTAAATCTCTTAGCGAGATTTTAGGACATGCGAATGTTACAGTAACATTAAATACATATGTACATTCTTCATTTGCAACTAAAAATAAATATATAAATAAATTATAATTAATTTTTACAAAAATTTCCTTCAAACAGATGTTTACAAATTGAAATTGAAATGGTATAATTCAAATATAAACAAAAGTTTGTAAAGGAGTAAGTAAGATGAATAATATATATTTAGCAATAGACTTAAAAACATTTTATGCATCTGTTGAATGTGTTGAAAGAAAATTAGATCCATTTAATACTAATCTAGTTGTGGCAGATCCAGCACGAGGAAAAGGAGCAATTTGTTTAGCTGTGACTCCTGCAATGAAAATGTTAGGAGTAAAAAATAGATGTAGGATTTATGAAATACCAAATAATATAAAATATATAATTGCCATACCAAGAATGCAAAAATATATTGATTATTCTGCAAATATTTATGAAATTTATTTAAAATACATTTCAAAAGATGATATACAAGTTTACTCTATTGATGAAGCTTTTTTAGATATTACAAGATACTTAAAGTTATATAAGAAAAGTCCAGTAGAGATAGCAGAAATGATAATGAGAGATATCTACAATACTTATGGAATAACTGCAACATGTGGAATAGGTACTAATCTTTATTTGGCTAAAATAGCATTAGATATAATATCAAAGCATTCTCCAAGAAATATTGGATATTTAGATGTAGAAAAATATAAAAAAGAGCTATGGCATCACAAACCTTTAAAAGACTTTTGGCAAGTAGGAAGTGGAATCGAAAAAAGACTAAATAGAAAAGGTATATATGATATGTATGATATTGCACATACTAACCCTAAAATACTATTTAATGAATTTGGTGTAAATGCTAGGTTTCTAATTGACCATGCTAATGGGATTGAAAATTGTACTATAGCAGACATAAAAGCATATAAACCAAAAACAAAATCTATATCAACTAGTCAAATATTATTTACAGATTATGATTATGAAAAAGCAGAACTAGTTATGGTGGAAATGGTTGAATTATTATCACAGCAATTAATTGAACAAAATTTAGAAACAGATACAATAAAATTATATATAGGTTATTCAAATGATTTTTCAAAACCATCTGGATGTAGTAAAAAACTGCATAATTATACTAATTTATATACTAAACTTGCTTATGAATTTAAGAAAATTTATGAAGAAATTACTTATAAAAATATTCCTATAAGAAGAATAGGAATAGCTTTTGAAAGACTACAAGAACATACATCAGAACAAATAAACTTATTTGATGATATAGATAAAAATATTAAAGAGCGAAAGTTAGAAAAATCAATCATTGAAATAAAATATAAAATGGGAAAAAATTCAATAATAAGAGGAATTGATTTGCAAGAAGGTGCTACAACAATGATAAGAAATAAGCTAATAGGAGGGCATAATGGATATTAGTAGAAATGATAGAGCAAGACAATTTTTGCCTTTTGATGCTTTAAATGGTTTTTCAGATGCAATAAGAGAAAAAGAAATAGAATATGTTGAAAAAAAGGAACTTTCAGATGAACAAATAGAAGAAATTTGCAATAAAATAAATGAACTAGAAAAAGACGATGCAGTAGAAATAACATATTATAAAAACAAACAATATAAAGAAATAGTAGGTAATGTACAGGAAATTAATTATGAGAAGAAAAAGATTATATTATATGAAAATATTAATATAAACTTTTCAGATATATTTAAAATTAATAATTAAAATTTATAAAAAATATAAGAATATATAATTATATAATGAAAAATAGAAATAGTTTTTGTTGTTTGCTGTCGCTAGAAAGTGGCTAGCCACTTTCGCTCCATTCGCGCTTCGCTTGGTCGCTGCGCACAACTGCAAACTATTTTATTTTTCGTTATAAATATAAATTTATTAAATTCATATATATTTTTAATTTGCTATATCTTGATTTTTATTTTAATATATGGTAATATAATACAGAATACCTTTTTCTTAGTCTTAGGATAAATACACCACTAAGACTCAGCTAAAGGAATAATAAAATCAAGGAGGTGTAAAAATTATGATGACAAAGGAAAGAAAAGAAGAAATAATCAAAACTTATAGAAGAGATGAAAAGGATACTGGTTCACCAGAAGTTCAAATAGCTCTTCTTACAGAAAGAATAACAGAATTAACAGAGCATTTGAAAGATAATCCAAATGATAATCATTCAAGAAGAGGATTATACAAGATGGTTGGAAACAGAAAGAATTTATTAAACTATCTATCAAGAAAAGATATTCAAAGATACAGAGACATAGTTGCAAAACTTGGATTAAGAAAATAATTTAGATTATAAGCGGACATATTAAATTTTAATATCTAATGTGTTCGCTTTTTAACCATAAGTAAGCAAAAAATAGACAAGTATAATTTTTTAATTATAATAAATAAAAAGTAATTGATTATGACCAGTAGCTTGTATGATATGAATATTAATTAAGTATAAATATTTACTTATTAAATATCCACATCAGCCTAAGCTTAATATGATAATAATATTAATATATCCATATCATAGAGGTTACAGGCTAATCAGTTACAAAAAGGAGGAAAAAAATATGTTTAAGACTTATGAAACAGAATTAGCAGGAAGAAAATTAACAATCGAAACAGGAAAATTTGCAAATCAAGCAAATGGAAGTGTAACAGTTAGATATGGAGATACAGTAGTAATGACAAATGTTACTGCTTCAAAAGAACCAAAGGAAGGAGTTGATTTCTTTCCATTATCAGTTGATTATGAAGAAAAACTTTATGCAGTTGGAAGAATACCAGGAAGTTTTAATAGGAGAGAAGGAAAGCCAGCAGATAAGGCAATATTAGTGTCAAGAGCTATTGATAGACCTATAAGACCACTTTTCCCACATGATTTTAGAAATGATGTATGTATTACAAATACGGTACTTTCAATGGATCAAGATTATAGTCCAGAAGTATGTGCCAATATCGGAACATCTGCAGCACTTTCAATTTCAGATATTCCTTGGGCAGGTCCAACAGCTGCAGTACAAGTTGGATATGTTGATGACAAAATAATAATAAATCCAACTGAAGAACAGAGTAAGAAAAGCAGATTAACTCTTACTGTTGCAGGAACTGAAACAAAAATAACAATGATAGAAGCAGGAGCAGATGAAATACCAAATGAAATAATGTTAGAAGCAATAAAAGAAGCTCATAAAGAAATAATAAATATGTGTAAATTTATTTCTTCTATAAAAGCTGAAATAGGAAAAGAAAAATTTGAATATCAATCATTCTCAATTACACCAGAATTTTATCAAGCAGTTACAGAAAAATTTGAAAGCGAAATGTATGATGCAGTTCAAAATACGGACAAGGAAGTAAGAAATGATGATGTTGATAAAGTAGCAGAAAAAATAAAAGAACTTGCAATAGAAATGTATGGAGAAGATGCTGAAGAAGAGCATGCTTTTGACATAGCAACATCAGTTCATGACCTAGAAAAAGCTTGTGTAAGAAAAATGATTTTAACAGAAGGAAAAAGACCAGATGGAAGAACTATAGATGAAATAAGACCTTTATATGCAGAAGTGGGTCTTCTTCCAAGAGTACATGGAAGTGGACTTTTCTCAAGAGGACAAACTAAAGTATTATCTATAGCAACACTTGGAACTAAAAAAGATGAACAAGAGTTAGATGGATTAGATAGTGAAACATCAAAAAGATATATGCATCAATACAATTTCCCATCATATAGTGTTGGTGAAGCAAGACCATCAAAAGGACCAGGAAGAAGAGAAATTGGACATGGAGCTTTAGCAGAAAGAGCATTAGCGCCAATGATTCCTTGTGAAGATGAATTCCCTTATACAATTAGAGTTGTATCAGAAGTTTTAGAATCTAATGGTTCTACATCACAAGCAAGTATCTGCGGAAGCACATTAGCATTAATGGATGCAGGTGTTCCTATTAAGAAGCCAGTTGCAGGAATTTCAACAGGATTAATTACAAATCCAGATGACCCAGAAAATTATATTGTTTTAACAGATATTCAAGACATAGAAGATTTTTTCGGAGATATGGACTTTAAAGTTGGTGGTACTAAAGATGGTATTACAGCAATACAAGTTGATATAAAAATAGATGGTTTAACATATGACATTATTGAAAAAGCATTTGAAAGAACTCAAAAGGCGAGAGCTCATATTATAGATGAAGTTATATTAAAAGCAATACCAGCTCCAAGAAGTGATGTTTCTAAATATGCTCCAAAGATTATACAAACATTAATTCCAGTAGAAAAGATAAAAGATGTTATTGGTTCTGGTGGAAAAACTATTAACAAAATAATAGAACAAAATAATGTAAAAATTGATATAGAAGAAGATGGACATGTATTTATTTATGCAGAAGATATAAGTAATGCAGAAAAGGCATTGAAAGCTATTGAAGCTATTACAAGAGATATTGAAGTAGGAGAAATATATAACGGAATAGTTGCAAGAATTACAAACTTTGGTGCATTTATAGACTTAGGCGGTGGAAAAGAAGGTTTACTACATGTATCAAAAATATCAAACAAAAGAGTAGAAAAAGTAGAAGATGTTTTAGCAATAGGTGATGAAGTAACAGTAAAAGTTAGTGATATAGATAATCAAGGAAGAATAAATCTTAATATGAAGGATTTAGAAAGGGGCTAAAAATTGCAATATTTATATTACATACAACAAGCACTAGTTTGGATAATAACAATATATTGGCTTTATCAATTAGTAATAAGTATGTGTTCATTTATAAAACTAAAAGATAAGCCAAAAGTGATTGATAAAAAGCATAAATTTGTAGCAATAATTCCAGCTCATAATGAAGAAAGCGTAATCAAAAATCTTTTAGAAAGTTTAAATAATCAAAATTATCCAAAAGACCTATATGATATTTATGTAATTGCAGATAATTGTACTGACGATACTGAAAAAATTGCAAAAGAACAAGGAGCAAAAGTATTTGTTAGAAAAGAAAAAGATAAAGCAAAACAAACAAAAGGTTTTGCTTTGCAACTTTTTTTAAATAAAATATTAGAAGATAAAAAGATGGACTATGATGCTTTTTGCGTTTTTGATGCAGATAATATAGTTGATGAAAACTTTTTAAAAGCAATGAATAGTCATCTTTGTCAAGGAGAAGATGTAGTACAAGGATATAGAGATATTAAAAACCCAACAGATAGCTGGATTTCAGCTGGTTATGCAATATTTTATTGGACAATGAACAGATTTTATCATTTAGCAAGATATAATGCAGGTCTTTCTCCATTAATAAATGGTACAGGATTTATGGTAAAATTTGATTGTATAAAAAATACAGGTTGGAATACTAACACTTTAACTGAAGATATAGAATTTTCATTAAAGAGAATTATACAAGGAAACAAATTAGGCTGGGCAACAGATGCAATAGTTTATGATGAACAACCTGTAAAATTTAAACCATCTTGGTCTCAAAGGTCAAGATGGACAATAGGTCATTTACAATGTCTTCAAGAATATACTAAGGATCTAGCAAAATCAGCAATAGAAAAGAAGACTTTAATGAATTTTGATGGTCTATTATATATAGTTGGAACAGCGCCAATGTTTGTAATTACTATATTATTACTTTTATCTAATGCAGTAGTATATTTAGGTCAGCAAATGACTACCACAGCATTTATAATGAATATTTTAAGATATGTAATTCCTACATTTATAATACCAATTTTTACAGCAATAGCAATTATGATAATAGATAAAAAGCCGATATTAAAAATGTGGAAGGGTCTTATAATGTATCCAGTATTTTTAGGTTCATGGCTTGTAATCAATTTTAAATGTTTATTTAAAAGAGATACGACTTGGGATAAGATAGAACATAACAGGGATGTAAAAATAGAAGATACAAAGGATGTTTAAAAAGGAGATAATTTTAAATGCAAGAGAAAGACAATAAAGAAAAATCAAATAGAAGTAATGTAATTAATAGTGTGAAAAATACAAATAATTATAAAAGATCATCGTTAAATAATGAATTAGACTACAATAAAAAAAATAATTCTTTAATTAATATAGTAAATAAAAATTTAGGTTTATTACATATTATATTAGTTATATTAGGAGCAATTTTTATTATTTTACCATGTTTTCATACAAATTTATGGTTTGATGAAAGCTATACTATATCAATATCAAGAAAGCCTTTTTTAGAAATATTGAATTTGATTGCTCATGATGTTCATCCAGTACTTTATTATTATATTATAAAAGTTGTAAGTTTATTGACTAATGGAAGTATAATTGGAATGAGAATTTGTTCTGCAATTCCAGTAATTATAATGTCTATTTTAGGATATACTCATATAAAAAAAGATTTTGGCGAAAAAATTGGAGTATTATTTTCATTTTTCTCAATTTTTTGGCCAACTTCTGTAGTTTATGCATCAGAATTAAGAATGTACACTTGGGAAATGCTTTTCGTTACACTAACTGCAATCTATGCATATAGAATATTGAAATATAGAGAAGTTAAAAATAAAAATTGGATATTATTTGCTTGCTTTAGCTTAGCATCAGCATATACGCATTACTACGGATTAATAGCATCTTTTATAATAAATTTACTTCTATTAATATATTTTTCTATAAAATCATATAAAAATAAGGAAGTAAAAAATAATAGATATTTAAAAAATCTTAAAAGATGGTTTATATCAGCAGTAATACAGATTATTGCATATATACCTTGGTTTTATGCATTAATAAAACAAATAAAACATGTAGCAGAGGGATTTTGGATTGGAGCTCCTAATATACCTAAAATTGTAGAGTTTCAATTTACTGGAAATTTAGATGAAACAATACATGTTTATAGACCAATAGCATTATTATTTACTATATTGTTTTTTATATATCTAATCTATTCTTTCAAAAAGAATTGGAATAGAGATGAAATAAAACCAGCAAAACTTGCATTATTGATATATATATTAGTTATCTTAGTTGTATTAGCATTTTCAATTATTCGCTCAATTTTTTATGCAAGATATTTATTAACTATAACAGGATTATTTATTTTTATTATATGTATATTGTTATCAAGAGAAAAAGGAAGAACAGTTTTTCTAATTTCAACAATAACATTAACAATTTCTTTAATTGCAAATATTAATTTAATAAACGAAAATTATGATAAGTCGAATATTGCACCTTACAATTATGTAATTGAAAATAAAATGGAAGACGACATATATATTGTAAGTAATGATTTAAATGGTTTTCATATTATAACAGGATTGAATATTAATCCTGAAAATGTATATTTCTTAAATGTAATGAATTGGCATGACATTGAAGAAGCGTATAAAACTTTTGGAATTACCATTAAAGATTTAAGTGTTTTAGAAGATTATAAGGGAAGAATATGGGCAATCTCTAATAATGATAATTTAGGTAATGAAATAATTAATAATTTGGAAAACTCTGAACTTATAAAATCACAACATTTTGAAACAAATTATAGAAAATTTAATTATGAAATTGCCTTAATAGAAAAGAATTAGGAGTTAAAAATGTTTGAAGATATAAAAGTATATGCTTTTGTTGGACCATCTGGAACAGGAAAAAGTTACAGAGCTCAGATGGTTGCAAGTAAATTTAACATAGATTATATAATTGATGATGGAATTTTAGTAGAAGATAATGAAATTGTTGCGGGCAATTCTGCTAAGAAGGCGCCTACGAAAATTGAAACAGTAAAAAGAGCGCTATTTATAGATAATAGCCAAAAGAAAGAAATGCAGAGAGCAATAAAAAAACATAAGCCAAGATCAATTTTAATTTTAGGAACTTCTGATAGTATGGTTGAAGAAATTGCAAAAAATTTAGACCTTCCACCAATAATTAAAACAATATATATAACAGAAGTTGCAACAGAAGAAGAAATCAATAGTGCTAAAAGAATTAGGACTACAGAAGGAAAACATGTAATTCCAGTTCCAACTTTTGAAATAAAAAAAGATTTTTCAGGATATCTTTTAGATCCACTTCAAATATTTAAAACTAATGGCTTTGGAAACAAACCATACATATCTGAAAAATCAATAATAAGACCAACATTTAACTATATTGGAAACTTTACAATATCAGATACAGTATTTAGACAAATAGTTGATTATCTTGCGGAAAAAAATGAAGCTATAACTGAGATTTTAAGAGTAAGAGTAAATAATTCGGAAGAGGGACCAACTATATATATTGAAGCAGAAGTTAAATATGGAATTAATATATTATCAGCTTTAAGCGATTTTAAAGAAAAATGTATAAAAGAAATTGAAAGACTAACGAGTATGAACGTCAAAAGTATAAGAATTATAGCAAAGAAACTTACTTTACCTAAAATATTTGATATAAATTTTTAAAAATATTAAACTAAACATTTATAGTAGAGTTAATATTATAATTACCATAAGAATTATAGTTATAATAAATGTTATAAGTTTTGAGAGGAGATTGATTATGCCTTTTATTGTAGCAATAGATGGACCATCAGGTGCTGGAAAGGGAACGATAACAAGTTACTTAGCAAAAAAATTAAAATTAATGTATTTAGACACAGGAGCAACATATAGATGCGTAACATTAAAATTCATAAAAGAAAAAGTAAATTATAAAATTTTAGAAGAAAATACTGATACAAAAAATACAGATAGTAAAGAAATAGAAGAAGTTAGAAATAAAATAGAGGAAATACTTAAAAATATAGATATAGAATTTACTAAGGATAAAATTTTTTTAGATGGAGAAGATGTTACACATGTAATTAGAGAAGATGAGGTAAATAATGCTGTATCGCAAGTATCTCATATAATAGAAGTTAGAAAAGCAATGGTTAATCTTCAAAGAAAAATGTCAGAAAATAAAGATGTAATTTTAGAAGGTAGAGATATTGGTACAAATGTATTTCCTAATGCAGATGTAAAAATATATTTAGATGCATCAGTAGAAGAAAGAGTAAAAAGAAGACTAAAACAAAATTTAGAAAAAGGTATAGAATCTACTGAAGAAGAAGTAAGAGAAAATATAATATTTAGAGATAATAATGATAAAACTTCTAAAATTGGACCATTAAGACAAGCAGAAGATGCAATTTATTTTGATACAAGTAATCTTTCGATTGAGGAAGTTGAAAATGAGCTATATAAAATAATAAAAACTAAAAAAAAACAATGTAAAAGCATAGAAAGTGCTTATATTACTACACCTGAGACATTATGGAAAAGAATGTCAAGAGCTGTTATAAAGTTTGTACTTTCATCCTTATATCGCATTTTTTATAGAATAGAAATAACAGGAAAAGAAAATTTAGAATTAGATGAAGGATATATTATATGTGCAAATCATGTAAATTACTTAGATGCAGCCGCTATTGTACTTTTAAATAAAAAGTATATTAGATTTATTGCAAAATCAGATTTATTTAGATTTAGGCCTTTAGCTTATTTAGGACGTGTATTTAATATAATCCCTATAAAAAGAGAAAAAAATGATTTAGCATCTATAAAAATATGTCTTAAAGCATTAAAAAATAAAGAAATATTAGGAATTTTTCCAGAAGGTACTAGAAAAGGTTTAGAAAAAAATGTAAAAGTAAAAAATGGTGCAGTTTTCCTTGCATCAAAAGCAAAGGTAAAAATAGTTCCAGCAGGAATTAATAGTACATTTAAATTATTTTCAAAATTAAAAATTAACTATGGTAAACCTATTGACATTGCTGAATTTGAAAATGAAGACAATGATTGGATTGAAGAAGCAAGCGAATATGTTATGAATCAAATAGTTATGTTGACAAAAATTTAAAAATATTATATAATCTTAAAGTTAGATATTATAAAAATTTAATTTTATTATAAAAATAAGTAATTTATTATATGCAAAATCAATGTATAAAAACAATTAATAATGAATTAATATAAATTATAATATCAATAAAAAAGATAATGTTAATTATCTAAAAAAATATAGAAGGAATTAAATATGAACGAAGAAAATGTTTCATTTGAGGAATTATTAAATAATTCAATGCAAATGAATAAAAAACTAGAAAAAATTACAGAAGGAACAGTAATCGATATCAGTAATGAGGGAGAGATATTTGTAGACCTAAATTACAAAGCAGATGGAATTGTTCCAAAATCAGAATATTCTTATGATGAGAATGCTGATCCCAAAAAAGAACTTAAAGCTGGTGATAAAATAAAAGTTGAAGTTCTTAAATTAAATGATGGACAGGGTAATGTACTATTATCATGTAAAAAGTTAAAATCAGAAGAATTGAGAAAACAATTTGAAGATAAGGTTAATAATGGAGAAATTTTTGAAGAAAAAGTTTCAGAAGTTGTAGAAAAAGGACTTATTGTTAATAAATATGGTATTAGAATATTTATACCAAATTCTCTTTCTTGTGGCCAAAAAGATAGAATTCGTTTTAAAGTAATTGAATGTAATATAAAAGAACATAAAGTAGTTGGATCTGCAAAGATTGTTGTGGATGAGGAAAGAAAGAAAAGAGAAGATGAATTTTGGAATTCAGCTGAAGTAGGTAAAGAATATGAAGGAATTGTTTCTAGTATAAGTTCTTATGGTGCTTTTATAGATATAAACGGTGTTCAAGGTCTTTTACATATTTCAGAAATTTCATGGAATAGAGATGCAAAAGTACAAGACATTTTATCACAGGGACAAAAAATTAAAGTAAAAATAAAAGAGCTAGATAAAGAAAATAAGAGATTCAAATTATCTTATGATGGAAAAGGTGAAGATCCATGGAGTAAAGTAAACCATAATGTTGGAGATATTGTAAAAGTTACAATAAAGAAATTTATGCCATTTGGAGCTTTTGCAGAGATTGATGAAGGAATTGATGGATTAATACATATCTCACAAATTTGCGAACAAAGGATTTCTAAACCTGAAGAAAAATTGCAAATTGGTCAAGAAGTTAATGCTAAAATTATTAATATAGACCAAGAAAAGAAAAAAATTGAATTATCAATAAAAGAACTAGAAGGCACAAGTAGTGAGTATAGTAGTATAGATAGCAAATAAAAATTATAATAATACAAATACAAATACAATAGTTTTTGTAGCTTGCTGTCGCTAATTAATACTTCGTATTAATTGCTCCATTCGCGCTTCGCTTAATCGTTGCGCGCTACTTCAAACTATTGTATTTGTATTTTATGTAAAAATAAATAATAAAGAGGGATAAAATAATGAATAACGAAAAGATTAGAAATGTTGCAATAATTGCACACGTAGATCATGGAAAAACTACATTAGTTGATGCACTTTTACATCAAAGCCATGTTTTTAGAGAAAATGAGCAAGTTGCTGAAAGAGTAATGGATTCAAATGATTTAGAGAGAGAAAGAGGTATTACAATTTTATCTAAAAATACATCAGTTATGTATAATGATATAAAAATAAATATAGTTGATACTCCTGGACATGCCGATTTTGAAGGAGAAGTTGAGCGTGTTTTAAAAACTGTTGATGGAGTTTTATTAGTTGTTGATGCTTTTGATGGACCAATGCCTCAAACAAGAGAGGTTTTAAAAAAATCATTAGAGCTTAATTTACAGCCAATAGTTATAATTAATAAAATTGACAGACCTGGTGCAAATCCACTAAAAGCAGTTGATTCTGTTTTAGAATTATTTATTGACTTAGGTGCAAATGATGAACAATTAGATTTCCCAGTTATATACGCTTCTGCAAAAAATGGAATTGCTAAGATGAAGTTAGAAGATGAAAGTGATAATGTAACTTGCATTTTTGATACAATTATTAATAAAATCGATCCACCAAAATGTGAAATTGATGGGCCAATGCAGATGTTAGTATCAAATATTGGTTATGATGATTATTTAGGAAGATTAGCTTCTGGAAGAGTTGAAAGAGGAATTATTAAAGTAGGACAAACCGTAAGTATTTGCAAAGAAAATGGTACAATAGCTCAAGGAAAGATAGCAAAATTATTTACTTATGAAGGTTTAAAAAGAGTAGAAGCAGAAGAAGTAAAAGCAGGAGATATTATTGAATTTGCAGGAATTCCTGATATTAATATTGGTGAAACAGTCTGTGATTTAAATAATCCTGAAAAAATTGATTTTGTTAATATAGATGAACCAACAGTTTCAATGACTTTTAGTGTAAATGATGGACCTTTAGCTGGAAAAGAAGGAAAATTTGTTACATCAAGACATATTCGTGATAGACTATTTAAAGAACTTGAAAGAAATGTGTCATTAAGAGTTAAAGAAACTGATAAAGCAGATAGTTTTGAAGTTTGCGGACGTGGAGAATTACATTTATCAGTACTTATTGAAACAATGAGAAGAGAAGGTTTTGAACTTTTAGTTTCTCGCCCTAAAGTTATTTTTAAAGATATTGATGGTGTAAAATGTGAACCTATAGAAACATTAAGCGTTAATATACCAGATGATTGTGTTGGAACAGTAATTGAAAAGCTTGGAAAAAGAAAGGCTGAAATGAAAAATATGGAACCAGCTGAAACTGGTCATACAAAAATTGAATTTGAAATTCCAGCAAGAGGATTAATTGGATATAGAACTGAATTCCTAACTGATACAAGAGGTGAAGGAAGAATGGATAGCGTATTTAAAGAATATGCTCCATATAAAGGTGAAATTCAATCAAGAACAAAAGGTGTTATAGTTGCTTTTGAAGCTGGAACATCAATAACTTATGGGCTATATAATGCGCAACTTAGAGGAGAACTTTTAATTGGACCTGGAGTTCAAGTTTATGAGGGAATGATTGTTGGAATTAATCCTAGAAATGAAGATATTTCTGTTAATGTATGTAAGGAAAAACACTTAACAAATACAAGAGCATCTGGTTCAGATGATGCGCTTCGTTTAGTTCCACCATTAAATATGTCTTTAGAGCAATCTATTGAATTTATTAATGATGATGAACTTGTTGAAGTTACTCCTGAAAATATTAGATTAAGAAAGAAAATCTTAGATTCTAAAGTTAGAGAAAGAGAAGCTAGAAGAGAACAAAAAGACTAATTAAAAAATCTCCTATATTATAAAAATAGGAGATTTTTTCTTATACATAAACTTATAGCTATAATTATTTATTGTTTGATTGATTATTTTTGTTATTGTTTTGATTTTGATTATTATTTGATTGATTGTTATTTTGATTGTTTGATTTTTTTGAATCTTTTGACATATTAAAGCACCTCCTATCGTTATAATAAAATTGTTTCCAATAATAAAAATTTTATACATGAAAATAAAAAGATAAATAAAAATAAAATATAATAAAAATAAAATATAATAAAAATAAAATATAATTTAAAAACAAAAATTCCAGAGAAAAGTCCCTGGAATTTTTGTTTTTTTACTTTCTAACTAAGAATATAAGTTAAAAAGTTTTACTTGAATAATGTTGATATGAAACCTAAAAGATTATACTTTGAAAAGATTGCAACTGCTATAATAGAGACTGTACTCATGATTTTTATTAAAATATCAAGAGACGGACCAACGGTATCTTTTAATGGATCTCCGACGGTATCTCCGACAACAGCTGCACGATGCACGTCCGAACCCTTTAAACCTAAAGACTCAATGTGCTTTTTTGCATTATCCCACGCACCGCCTGCATTACCACAAAATATTGCAAGCATTATGGCTGATATTGTTGAACCAATAAGTATTCCGGCAACGAAATTGGGTCCAAATATAAAACCGGAAGCTATAGGAACAAATATTGCAATTATAGCAGGAGCCTTCATTTCTTTTAATGCGCCATCAGTTGCTATTTCAATGCACTTTTTATAATCGGGATCAACCTTTCCATCTATAAGACCTTCAATTTCTCGGAATTGCCTTCTTATTTCATCTACCATTTTTTCAGCAGACTTTCCGACAGACTTTATAAGTTTTCCAGAGAAAAAGTATGGAAGAGCTGCACCGATAAGCACACCAGCCAAAATCTGTGGATTCATCATATCCATTGTTGCTTCTGATTCAATTGGAGTAAAGCTGTACAGATAAGATATCATAAGTGAAACTGCTGCGAATGCGGCAGAGCCAATTGCGAAACCTTTACCAATTGCAGCTGTAGTATTTCCAACAGAATCAAGTTTATCCGTAATATCTCGAACATCTTTACTGAGTTTTGCCATCTCAGCAATTCCGCCAGCATTATCACTGATAGGGCCATAGGTATCAACTGATACAGTCATACTTACAAAGGATAACATTCCAACAGCTGCCATTGCTACGCCATATATTCCAGCACAATAATGTGCAATAAGTAATGCCAGGCCGAGAACAATCAATGAGAGCATTGTTGACTCCATACCAACTGATAAACCATTAACAATGTTAAGAGCTGTACCTTCTTTTGAACTTTTGGCTACCATTTGAGTGGGCTTATATTCATCGCTGGTATAATATTCAGCAATCATACCGATTATAATTCCACTTATGATACCTAAGCAGGCTGATATATATGGAGAAATCCAACCAATATTAAATGGAAGATCACCAAAATCTTTTCCACTAAACATAAAGTAAGTGATAATAAGATTTATAAATGCAGTCAATCCTGCTGAGAGCCAAGTAGCATTATTAAGTTCAACATGTGGATTAGATCCATTCTTCTTTGAAAAAGCATATATAAGAGCTATGATACAAGCAACTAATCCAGCAGCAGAAAAGATTAGCGGATACATATACATCTGACTAAGCAATTCAATGGAAAAATTAAATCCCTTAGCTGAATAGCTTGTAAACAGATATATGGAAATTACAGTTGCGCTGATAAAGGCTCCTACATAACTTTCTAGCAAGTCTGAACCAAGACCAGCTGTGTCACCAACATTGTCACCGACGCAGTCAGCGATTACACCGGGATTTCGTGGGTCATCTTCTGGGATGTTAATCTCAGTTTTTCCTACGAGGTCAGCTCCCATATCAGCTGCTTTAGTATAGATACCACCACCTATACGATTAAAAATAGCGATGGTTGAGCAACCTAATGAGTATGATGTAAAGCACATAGAAAACGGTATAAAGCTGAGTCCACACCAGTTTGTGACTGATGATAAATGTTGAATATCACAGAATAGAAATACAACAAATACTGCTCCTAAAAGTGCAAAACTACTCACTGATAATCCCATAACAGAGCCACCCATTAATGCAACACGAAGTGTAGCTCCAATGTCTTTGGTTTCTCTTGCTGTATTAGTAACTCGAACATTTGCCTTTGTAGATGTTCGCATACCAAACATACCGGCTAATCCACTCATTATAGTACCAATTAAAAATGATAGGGCAGCTTGCCAAGATATTAATATACTTAGTAAAATTGTAAGTAATATTACTACCTTAATAAGTACCTTATATTCGCTCAAAAGAAAAGTATCGGCACCGATACGAATTGCTCGAGCGATTTTCCGCATTTCTTCTGTACCTTTGCTTACTGCATCTACTTTAAAATAATTAAAAAGAGCAAATGCGATACCTACAAAGGCAATACTGATGATGATACAAAGATACGTATTCTGCATTACTTGACCTCCATAAAAATGTTGTTTAGACTTGGTTTACGGGTTACAAATTAAAAAGTATAAGCCTCCTTTCTTTTATCAACTATTTTTTTATACAAAAAAATACAATATAATTATACTACAAAATATTAATAAATTCAACATTTTCATTGATTTCAAAGAATAATATATTAAGTAAAAACAATTAGATTAAAGTAAATAAAATTTGTAAGAGAAAAACAATATAAGATTTAATTTTATTTTATACATTGTTTTTAAATTTTATTTGTTATATAATTATAAAGTAAATTTAAAAAGGAGAACATAATGCTAAAAGCGTTATATAGTATAATTCTAGAATCAATATAAAAGATAGGAATAATGTAACGCTTAAAGCAACAAAATAGTTATGAATAATAAGGTAATTGGTGTTGAAGGGCAAGTGTCGTCTGGCAAAACTTCTATGTGTAAGGAACTTATAAAATTAATTCCTAATTGCGTTTATCTAGATGCTGGATATATTTATAGAGGGATTGTTTTAGCAATAGCTAAAAATAAAATAGATTTAAGTAAAACAAATTTAAATCCATTTGAACTTATGAATAAACTAAAGGTTGATTTTAAAATTGAGGAAAATATTACTCATATATACATAGATGGTAAAAAGATAAGTGATGAAGAAATTGAAAGTTTTGAGAATTCTCTAGGAGTATCTCAAATGGCAAGTAAATCAGATAATACAGCATTATTTTCATTTGCAAAAAATATTATTGACATGTATAAAGAAAAATTTAATGTAATATTTTCAGGTAGAGATATATTGAATATGTATCCAAGTGTGGATTTACATTTATTTATAACTGCTTCTATTGAAAAAAGAGTAGAAAGAAGATATAAGCAGTATGATGGAAAATATTCAAAAGAAGAAATAAGAAAGGCAATTGAACAAAGAGATTTACTTCATGAGAAATCTAATTTTAATAAACATTCAAATGTAACTATAGAATTAGATTTAACTGATTGCAATTCTGCAGAGGAATCAGCTAAAAAAGCTATTAAAATAATTAAAGATAAAGGATTACTTCAATAAGATATTTAAAATTATGTAGCAAAAATAATATTTCCTGCATAATATTATGCAGGAGGTAAATATTATGTATGAGAATAATTTTTCAAGAGATATAGATAATAATGAATATTATGTTCCACAGAATTTTAGACCTACATACGAGGATCCATACAGTGCAAGGTTTGTTAATGCAATGCCAAGTAATTATTATGAAGATACTGTAGTTCAGAATTTTAATAGAGGAGTAATTCAACCATATAATTATAACAATGAAAGCTATAATCCATTTGGAACAATAAATTATGACAATATTCATAAATTTGATGCAAACAATTTTATGGAAGCAAATAATATCCAATATTATGAAAATGATATAGAACTTGAAGAAGATTTTATGGAAATGTATCCAGAAGTTTATAAGAAGGTTACACCTATTATTGATAGAGTTTTAGATGAAAGAAAAATAAAAAAAGTCAATAATGGGGTTATAGATTTATTAACATTAGAAATTTATGATGAGTTGGAAAATAATGAAACTCAAAATGTAGATTCTAATAATGTTACAGATAAAAACTCTAATGTAGTTACTAACAATAAAGGTACTAATATTAATGTATCAAGTACTAATACTGTTGTAAGAAACTCAAATAATAACGTAGTTTCAAAAACAAATAATAATATTATTTCAAAGGCGAATAATAGTAAAATAGCCCCTTCTACAAATATTAATAAATTTGAATCAAGTAAAACAGTATCAACGAATATCGATAGAAATAAAAATGAAAAAACTGTAGAAGTAGCAACAAGATATAGAAATACAAAAAATCCAACACTTAGAGATTTAATTAGAATACTATTACTAAATAAGTTATTTGGAAATTGGAATAGACCAAGGCCACCAAGACCTAGACCATATCAAAATTATAATCAAAGAATGATTCCTACAAATTATAACGTGATTCCAGAAACTAATTATATGAGAAGTTATTTTAATTCGCCTTATCCAGAAGAAAATCAATAATTATATTTTAATTGAAATATATAAAGCTAAAGGAGAAAACTGATGAAATTAACAGAAGATGAAATAAGAGAAATTTCAAAGAATAATATGAAATTATATCCTTTATACTTAATGTTTGGGTACGATTTATTATTCTTTTATGGAATAAAAGTAATGTTTTTAAGTGAAGTAAAAGGCATAACATCAGCTCGGTATTATGCTTTCATCTTCATTTTTTGCGCTATTTACAATATTAATGCAATTTCCAACTAGTATAATTATAAGTAAGATTGGAAGAAGGAATACTTTAGTTCTTGGAAATATTATAAATATATTTTCAATTATAGCTATACTATTACTAAAATCATTTTTTGGATTATTAATTCATCAGACTATTTCAGCAATAGCTTTTGCATTCAAAAATTTAGCAGAATCAAATCTTTTAAGTTTATCGATTCCTGATACGGAAAAATCAGGGGAAATATTTACAAAAATAGATAAAAGTGGATATTCAAGATATTATTTGCTAGCTTCAATATCTACTGTTTTATCGGGTATACTTTATAATGCAAATCACTATATTCCAATATTTTTATGTTTAATATGCACTATAATTGCTACATTATTATCATTTAATTTTGGAGATATTGAGCAAAATAAAAAAGAAAAAGTTCAGCTTAAAGACTATGTAAACGATTTAAAAAAAGGATACAAATTTACTGTCAATTCAAAAAGATTAAGAGCTCTTCTTTTAGCAAGTGGTGTGATTTGGGGAATAATAGCTTTAGTATCAACATATCAATTATCATTATTACAATATATAGGTGCATCATCAATTCAAATTGGTTTTATTTTTGCATCATATGAAATTTCAAAAGCAATTTTTTCACAAAGAGCATTGAATTTTAATAAAAGATTTAAAAATAAATCAATTACAAATATCATAGCAGTATTTTCAATTTCATTAATATTATGTGGAATAATTGCAATACTAAAAATTCCATTTTGGTCAAAAATAATAATGATAATAATTTTTATATTATTAATGGGAACTATGGATGGAATCTCGCAAATATTAACTAAAAAATATTTAAATAGTTTTACAGATAATAAAATTTTAATTTGCATTTATTCAGCTAAGGCAATTTCAGACAATGCTTTTAAAATAATGATTACTTCTATTGGATCATTAATATTAACTATGTGCACTGTTGATTATTCTACATTGATTGTAGGATTAATTTTAATTATTGTAACATTTCTTCTTTCAATGTATATGAATGGGAAAGTAGGATTGAATCCAGACAAATATACACAAAAAGATATTTATATTAGAAAATATTAATTTAATAATTAAAAATTATAAAAAATAAATTATAATAAATTTGAAGTATCGCGTAGCGCTCAAGCGAAGCGCGAATGGAGCGAAATTTGCTTGCAAATTTCTAGCGACAACAAGATACAAAAATTTATTATAATTTATTTTTATATATTAATGAATAAAAAAATATTTTCTACATAAAATATAAATAGCTAACACTAAAGGAGAATATAATGGTTACAGATATGAATTATTGGAGCAAAGTAATAAAGCGTATAATCAGTCTTGCGCTTACATTACTACTTCTAGTTATAATATTTAAGTTATCTGTTTTTTATATACCATTTCTAATTTCTTTCGTGTTAGCACTTTTGTTTGAACCTATAATCAAATTTCTTATGAGAAAATTTAAGTGGACAAGACGATTAAGCTCTATTATTGTTTTGTTTATTTCTATAGCAATTTTAGTTGGTTTTATTGGTTGGGGAGTGGTAAATTTATTTAATGAAGCTAATAATTTGCTCTCTAATTCAAGCATATATATAGAAAAAGTTCAAAATTTGATTCAAAAAATAACTAATAATAGCACATTGATTGAGAAGCTTCCAAAAGATTTTGTCGAGGCTTTTCAAAATACACAAAGTGAAATAACATTAAATATTACAAATTGGATAGTTAATCTACTAATTAATATTAGAGATTGGATTTTAAAAATTCCAAATTTAATAATGTCCATTTTTTTTGTTATTATTTCATTATATTTTATGTGTACAGATAAGATTTATATGATTGACCAGATGGAACATCATTTGCCTGATGTTTGGACAAAAAAGATTTTTAAGTATGTAAAAACTATTACAAAAAAATTGGGAAATTATTTAAGAGCAGAGATTACACTTGTATTTATATCATTTATTATATCTTTAATAGGCTTAACTATATATAAAATAATTGGATTAGATGTTGGCTTTCCACTTTTAATTAGCCTTGGAATAGCTTTTGTTGATGCTTTACCAATATTGGGTTCAGGAGCTGTTATGGCACCTTGGGCAATATTTACAACAATTAATGGAAATATAAAACTTGGTATAGCAATTATAATTTTGTGGGCTATTATGGGCATTGTAAGAAATATTTTAGAACCTAAATTAGTAAGTAAACATATTGGTATACATCCTGTTTTTACTTTGGCTTCAATGTATACTGGATATAAAATAATAGGTTTTTTTGGATTAATAGTAGGACCAATTTTATTAATAGTTTTGAAAGAAATATATACTCCTTTAATAGATAAAGGAGTATTAAGAAGTATTTTTGATAGAGAAGGTTAAATATTAATTTAAAAATTTTATATAACTTGATTAGTAGAAGGTGGATATACATATTCTTCTTCAGGAGTATCACATTTAAAAATATCAGTTATATTTACTATTGGCATTGTACCATTGTAATAACCTTCAGTGATAGTTCCGGTGATTGTTACCCATTCTCCATCTTTATAGTTACTTGCAGATTCACATTGTGATAAAATTCCAACTACAACAGCTGTGTTATTTGAATCTAAAATCATTGTTCTTGCTAAAACAAATTGATTATCATTGAAAGTAGGAAGTCTATAAATATATCCAGTTATTTTAACATTCATATTAATGTAGTCATCAATATTTTCATGGCAGTTTTTTAAAAAATTTGTATATTCATTACTTGCAATTTCAGTAACTAATATTTCATTATTTTCATTTATTTTTCCTTCATTCTTTGCATCATTTATAATTGAATATACTGTATAAATAATTAAAATTACAACTAAAATTACAGATATTATTAATGTTAATCTTAAAAATTTATTTCCATTTATTTTTAATTTAAACATATTGTCCTCACTTTCTATTATATTAATGTATTAAAATAGTTTGTACATTATTCAAAAAATATAATATATTTATATAAAGAACAAATACATTTATTATTGGAAATTTTTAATTTTATATTATAATAAATATAACTCAAGTCATACTAATAGATAATATAGAAAATAATTCTGTCTAATAAAGGAAAAGAGAACGAATTTGAATGTGAATGATTTATGATGATGAAAATTTTGATATGAAAAAGCAAACTAAAAAGAGATAAAATATTATTAATTAAAAAGATTAATAAAAAATAAATATATATAAAATATAGCAAAATAGAGTCATTTATAGAAGTAAAATAAATATAAAAATTATTACAAAATTGTAAAGAAAGTTAAGTATAAACTCTTGCAAAATCATTGAAATAAATGAATTGCAAGAGTTTGTATTTTTTTATTAATCTTTTTACTTAATAAAACATATAGAAGTAAAGTATTATAAAGTATTGACTTAATACTTTAAAAATAATAAAATTAATATAAATAATAAATATAAAAAAAGCAAATAATAAAAAAAGAAGGAGAAAAGCGAAAGATGAGAAAAGTAAATTATAAGGAAAAAGGAATCACATTAATAGCGCTAGTAGTAACAATCATAATATTGTTAATTTTAGCAGGAGTAACACTATCAACAGCATTAAGTCAAAATGGATTGTTTCAAAGAGCAAAGATAGCGGGAGAAAATTATAAAAGAGCAGAAGCAGATGAGACAGAGAAATTAGGAGAAGTAGAAAAAGAGATAGATAAAATAGTAAATGGAGAAACTCCACCAGACCCACCATCAAGTGGAATAGGAAGTAGTGACGTAGCAAAAAATCTAAAAGAATTTCAAGGAAAGTATGTAGATATAGGATTAGATACAAATGATAACCATATAGTAGATGACTGGGAAATATTTTATGTAAATGAAGGTAGAATATTTTTAATAGCAGCAGACTATGTGCCAGCAAGTAAATTAGAAACTTGGAATATAATAGGAGATAGTGGATCATTAAAAGATAATGGATTCGAACAAAGTTATGAAAATAAATATAATGTAAATTGGAGTGAACCTAAGACATTTTTAGAAGAAAACTTACCTGATTTAGACTTGGTAATGCATAATAGATATGACTTAAATAGCAATAAAACTAACGATAATTCAATAGCAGTATCACACTTACTAAATACAGATAAGTGGAAAGGGATAAGAGAAGCAGCGAGTGAAGAAAAACGACAATATATAGATTTCGTAATAGGAGGACCAACATTAGAAATGTGGTGTGCGGCATGGACGAAAGCAATTGAAGGGAATGAATATGGCTTTGTGGCACTTGAAGCTGAATCACAAACAAGTGGAAATGGATACAAAGTTAAATATAATGGAAAATCATATGATTCATTGGATGTAAACGGTGATAGTAGTGAACCGCCTGATAAAAGTAATCTAGGTAAGTACAAAACATTTTTCCCACATACATTGGATTACGAGAATTGTGCTGGTTATTGGTTGGCGTCGCCTTCCGCTCAAGATCTTCAAGGATCTGACTGTTTGATGGGTGTTGAATATGATGGAAGAATTGTAGTTGAAAAGTATAATGACTTAGGTGTATGCGTTCGTCCGGTGGTTTGTTTGGAAGATGGGGTCGAGATAGTGAAGAGGGATGAAGCTGTAGACGTGTACGACGTGACGAGGTAGTGATTGGAGATAATTTATTTGCAAATGAGGCAGGGAGTCTTATTAAGCCACACTCAGATATGTAAGGCGAATTTTCGATTTTATAAATGAGAGTATCGTAAAGTTTATGTAAACTTTAAATTTCTTATGATATTAAACAAAAATATGAAAATCTCTGGTTAAGTTTAACCGGGGATTTTTATTATGTGATAGTATTAGATTTCTTTACTTGAAATTTACATAATATTGTGGTATAATATAAGTGTTTGATTTTTATAAAAATAAAAGGAGTTTTTTATGAATAAAGAACAGGGAAAAGAAATTATGGAATTTTTAAAATCCAGTGATTTAACACAAAGAATTTATACTGAAGATATGATTGAATATTCTTTATTAGATCCAGATAAGAAATTAATTTTTAAAGGTAATGATAATACTCCAATGTTGGAATTTATTGAAAAAAACTTAGATGTAATAAATATAGAAAAATTCATTCTTTTTGGTGTATATATGTTTGACGGTTATTATAGAGAATCAAAAGATGCATATATAAGGGAAATAGCTAAAAAAATACATAACCAATTTTTAGGTTTTGCTAAAAAATATATACCTAAAGATTCTGATGTAGTTTTATTTGATGTTGAATCTAATCCAAAAAAGAGATTTAATATTATTGCAGTTTCACCTTCTGATTATGTTTATGGAAAAAGATTTAATTGTACTAAATTAAAATTAGAAAAATATTTTCCAGATATGGTTAATGCTATTAATATTAATTACTTAGAAGAGTTATTTAAAGACCAAGAGAAAGATTCTTCTATACCACAATTAATAAAATCAACTGTTTTAGGAAATGCTGTTTTAGATATAACTGGTGAAAGAAGAAATATTAAAAGTTTAGATGAGATTGAAAAAAGCCTTACAGATAGAGTTGATTTTAATGAAAAGGTAAGAAATGAATTATATAAATATTTAAGTATTGATGAGATAAAAGAAGGATTAGATGAAAGTAAATTATATATATATACTGTATATGAATATTTATACAATTTAGAAATGCTTACACAATATAATTCTCAAGATGTTAGTGATAAATGCTTAATCGATGTAAATTTTTTGAAAAGATTAAAAGAAATGATACAAGCAGTTCAAGAATTCATAGAAACTAGAGATATAAATATGTTAATATATTCAAAGAACTTAAATGACGAAGAAGAGGTAACAAAGTTTTCAAAAGAAGCATTTAATGAAGAGTGTAAAGAAATATTTGAGGACTATGTAAAGTGTATTATAAGTATAAATGAAAACAGGTATTTTGATGCAGATTATATTTCATTATTATCAAAAGATTCTGCTTTAGAACTTGCTAATAATCTTGATTCAAATAAGAAATCTAGATATTATTATGCATTATATAAGATTAACTGTATTAATTATCAAGAAATGATTGAATTTGAAAAAAATAATAATGAAGATACAAGAATTTATGCAATTAGAGCATTAATAGATAAAATTAATCAAAAAAATAAATCTGTAAACATAGAATATGATGAAAATAATAATGAGTTTAACACATATTTAAGTTTGATAAATTCACCAGAAATATTATTTTCAATATCTTTAACAGATAAATCAATATATGATATATTAGATTCAAACTTAAAAAGTATTTATTTAGAGGCTTCAATGAATCAATATTTATTTGATGGCAAATATAAAAATAATGCTTTAAATAATTTAACTACTTTAATAAAAAACGGAGATATTGATGATGATTTCATAAAAGCAAAAATTATACAAAGTGATAATATAGAAAAAATTGAGAACTTATTTGGAAAAGGTAAAATTAAAGAATTATTTAATATAGATAAATTAGTTGATAGTTTTATAAATACAGATGATAACAGAAGTGCATTAGAAGAATATGAATTTCAAAGAAAATTATATAATTATTTTGGCTATATAAAAGATTCTAGAATGGAAAACGATTTATTAAATGAGTTAGAATTATTGGCTTTCGAACCAAAAGTATTAGAAAGATTATATGTTGATGGTCTTATTTCAATACAAACAGTAAGTGAATTTGACGATAATATTGTAAAAGGTTTATATGAAAAAAACTTGATAAAAAGAGAAGATAAGAAGTTTTGCATGCAAAATTTAGATATAAAAAATAAAGTTGGAGATTTAATAAAATTAAATCAAGATGGAACCTTATCAAATAGAGAAATTTTTGAATTGTATATAGATAATAAAATTACTTTAAAAGATTTCAAAGAATATTCTGAAGGAATAGATATAAATGATGTTTTGAATGAAACAGAGCTTTTAAATTATACTAAAAAATTTGCAACTATAAAGAAAAAAGAAATTAGAGATAAATTTATTAAATATAGCAAAGCATATTTACAAATTGCTGGAATAGGTGAAAAAGAAAGCGATAAAGTAATTCCTAGTGAATTACAAGCAAAATTATTTAGAGCTATTGGTGAAAATAATGCAAGAGAAGAAGACATAATTGATTTATACAAGCTAGGATTAATTGAGTTTAAGAATCTAGATTCAAATTATATAAAAGACAGTTTACTTATAAAACTTATAAAAGAAGGTAGCTTAAAATCAGAAGATGAAGAATATTTATTTAGAGATACTGAAGAATCAGGAACAAAATATCGTAGACTTGAGAATATTTTACCAGAGCTTAATAACAGTCAAAGGATTAATTTATTAGCAAGTGTATATAAGACTAAAGAAGGGGAAACAGACAAAATTGCTGAAATAAGATCAAATGAGTTGCTTAAATTTTTAGATGATGCAATAAATGAAAAAAATGAAAAAGTAAATAATAGAAAATCTAAAAATAATAGAAATTCAGAAGGAAATGCAATAAATAATATATATAATGGAAATAATAATACCACAAGAGCAAGAATATCAACATTAGGAAATTTATTTTCACTTTTTAAAGAGATTAGACCTAATTATGAACACACCATTGCTTCTGGAACTTATGTTGTAAATTTAGGAGATAATGTTGTTGTAGAAGAAGTTTATAAAACTTCATCAAACTCAATTGAAAATAAATCAGGAGAACATGCTTTATATATTTTATCAGACAAAATTAAAGAACAACTTACTGCTAAAAGTGATATATCTTTATATGAGGCAGTTTTAAAAAATTTACTTGAAACTAATAGAATAGGTGAAAATTATTTTAATTGGAATTTTATAACTGAAATGAAAAGAATGCATGTAGATGGAGTTGAGAAATGTCTACATACAGATAATTTTATAAAAAATTTAAAAAGAAAAATAGGAATGAGAAATCCTGTTAATGAAAAGAAAAGAATAGATTGTTTAAGCAATATTACACCGGCAGGAAAATATGAAGAAATTATAGTAACAGATGAAAACGAACATGAAATTTAATTTTTGATATGTTAAAATAAATAATAAAGAGAAGGGAAATAGTAACATGAATTTAAACGATATAATACAGGCTTTTAAAATTAATAGAGAACAACTAGAAGAAGCATGCAAAATAGATAATTCTGATTTTAAATTTAGTTTTAATAAAGCTTTAGATATATTAAATAGATTTAGAGAATTTAAATCTGCTTTTTTAGATAAGACTTCTTTAGTTGTAACAAATGGTAATCCATATATTACCATAATACTTTGCATGCAAGCTATTTCTCAAAATATCTCTTTATGCATAAATGTGCAAGATACAATGTTTACATTAAATTCTGCAATAGTAAAAATTTTTAGTTTAAATAATAAGGCACCACAAATAAGAAACTATATGACTCCAAGGGAATTTATAAACTATAATGCAGATGATATTATAGTAATAGATGATAAAACTAAGTTTTTTTACTTAAAAGAAGAATTAAAGATAAAAGTAAGGTATGTATCATTATTAAATATTGAACTTTACACTGATTCAGAAGAATTATCATCTCTTACTGATACAATAAATGATTATTGCAATCAAGAATGTATAGGTCTTGATATTCATAAAAATAAATCAATAGATGATTTTATAAATGATACTAACAAATATGACGGTGGAAATATAGCCTTAATCCTTACGAAAGAAAAAGTTAATCAAATGGACGTAAATGATAAGCTTAATGATAAGAATGTTTATTTTAATTGTAATCCGTTTGCCAAAATTGAAATTGATGTAGCTTTGAAAAATATTTTAAAATAATTTTTGTATTATATGTGTTAATAGTTTAATAGTGAGAAAATATTATAATTTCTTATGGTTTGTTGTCGCTAGAAAGTGATTTCATCACTTTCGCTCCATTCGCGCACTTCGTGCTTGGGCGCTACGCACCACTGCAAAATTATAATATTTTTTCACTATAATTATATTTAAATAATATTAAGTAAAAAGTTATATGTGATTTTGCAAGTTAATGTTAAGTATAAAAGTAAATCTAATTTTATAAAGTAAAGGTCAAGTGAAAAAGTAAATTTAATTCTACAAAGTAAATAAAAAAAATATAAAAAAAAGATTGCAATAATACTAAAAAAATGATATATTAAAGAAGTATATTTTTAATTATACAAAAATTAAAAAAAACATAAAATTTTTGTATAAATATAAACAATTTAAAATAACACAGAAAAGAGGAAATTAAATGAAATTATTTAAGTCATACAGTCAAAAAGAAGTAAAAAGAGTAATGCCAATAGTTAATAAAATTAATTCTTTAGAAACTGAAATTCAAAAATTATCAGATGAAGAATTAAGAGCTAAAACAGATTATTTCAAAGAGCAATTAAAACAAGGTAAAACATTAGATGATATACTTCCAGAAGCATTCGCAGTTGTTAGAGAAGCATCTAAAAGAGTAGTTGGACTTAGACATTTTGATGTTCAATTAATAGGTGGAATCATTCTTCATCAAGGTAGAATTGCCGAAATGAAAACTGGTGAAGGAAAAACATTAGTTGCAACACTTCCA
Organism: uncultured Clostridia bacterium; assembly: GCA_947588945.1. Lineage (GTDB taxonomy): Bacteria > Bacillota > Clostridia > TANB77 > CAG-508 > CAG-793. The sequence continues at coordinate 19,597 of CANPZY010000010.1, read as the reverse complement.
GCTTATTTAAATGCTTTAACTGAAAAAGGTGTACATATTATAACTGTTAATGATTACCTAGCAAAAAGAGATAGTGAATGGATGGGAAAAGTTTATTCATTCTTAGGACTTACAGTTGGACTTGTTATCAGTGGAATGAAACCAGATGAAAAACAAAAAGCATATAATTGCGATATTACTTATGGAACAAATAATGAATTTGGTTTTGACTACCTAAGAGATAATATGGTTGTATACAAAAATCAATTAGTTCAAAGAGAACTAAATTATGCAATCGTAGATGAAATTGATAGTATTTTAATTGATGAAGCAAGAACACCACTTATTATTTCTGGACGTGCAAATCAAGCCTCTGATATTTATAAAAAAGCAGATAGATTTGTAGCAAAATTACAACCAAAAACATTGATAGAAGAAGATGTAAAAGACTTAAATCAAGAAGAAGATAATGAAAAATATGATTACATTATTGATTTAAAAGCAAAATCAGCATCACTTACACAAAAAGGTATAGCAAAAGCTGAAAAGGAATTTGGTTTAGATAATTTCAATGATATAGACAATTCTGAATTAGTTCACGCAGTTAACCAAGCTTTGCGTGCTCATGGAATAATGAAAAAAGATGTTGACTACATTGTAAAAGATGGAGAAGTTTTAATTGTTGATGAATTTACAGGACGTATTATGTATGGAAGAAGATATAACAATGGACTTCATCAAGCAATAGAAGCAAAAGAGCATGTTAAAGTAGCAGATGAATCAAAAACATTAGCAAATATTACATTCCAAAACTACTTTAGAATGTATGACAAATTATCTGGAATGACAGGTACAGCTATGACAGAGGAAGAAGAATTCCAAGAAATCTATAGATTAGATGTTATAGAAATACCTACAAACAAGCCAATGATTAGAGCTGATCATCCAGATATTATTTACAAAAATGAAGACGGTAAATTCAGAGCAGTTATAGAAGATATAAAAGAAAGCTATAAAAAAGGTCAACCAGTTTTAGTTGGTACAGTATCAATTGATAAATCAGAAAAATTAAGCAAAATGCTTAGCAAAGAAAAAATTCCTCATCAAGTATTAAATGCTAAGTTCCATGAAAAAGAAGCTGAAATCATTGCTCAAGCTGGAAAATATAAAGCAGTTACAATTGCAACAAATATGGCTGGTCGTGGTACTGATATTGTTTTAGGTGGTAACAGTGAATATTTAGCAAAACAAGAAATGAGAGACAAATATACTTATGAAGAAATAGAAGAAGCAACTGCATTTAATGAAACTGATGACAAAGATATAATTGCAAGAAGAGAAGAATTTAGAAAATTAGTTAAGAAGTATGAAAAAGGTATAGAAGACGAAAAACAAAAGGTAATTGATGCAGGTGGATTAAAGATAATTGGTACAGAAAGACATGAATCAAGACGTATTGATAACCAATTAAGAGGACGTTCTGGACGTCAAGGAGATATAGGTGAATCAAGATTTTATATTTCACTAGATGATGATTTAATGAAAATATTTGGTGGAAATACAATCACAAAATTATACAATTCTCTTGGTGTTTCAGAAGATATGCCAATTCAAGTAAAAATGATTTCTAAAGCAGTTGAAAATGCTCAAAAGAAAGTTGAAGGAAGAAACTTTAGTATCAGAAAAAATGTTTTGCAATATGATGATGTTATGAATAGACAAAGAGAAACTATATATTCTCAAAGAAGAGAAGTATTAGATGGTGAAAATCTAAAAGATAGCGTAATTGCAATGATAAAATCAGTTGCAGAAGAAATTGTTCCAGTTTATATAAATGCTGAATCAAGTGATGCAGAAGGATTAATGCAAGAAGTTTCAAATATATTTGGAATCACTTCTTTAGATACATTAAAGAAGGATAAATATACTGAAGTAGATGTATTAGATGAACTTAAAGAAAAAGCACTTGCTATATATGAAGATAAGAGCGAAAGATTTGGAGATTCATTAAGAGAACTTGAAAGAGTTGTATTGCTTAAGATAGTTGATCAAAAATGGATGGAACACATTGACAATATGGACGAATTAAAACGTGGTGTTGGACTTCGTGCATATGGTCAAAAAGATCCAATCGTTGTATACAGAGAAGAAGGTTCTGTAATGTTTGATCAAATGATTCTAGATATTAAATTTGACGTAGTAAGACTTCTAATGCATGTTACAAAGAGGGATGAAGGTCAATCTAGAAAAGAAACAGCAAAAATTACAGATGCTAAGCTTCAAGAAAAAGATGCTATTGAATTAGTTGATGGAAAACCAGCTAAAAAAGGTGATACAAGCAAGACAGTAGTTAATGAAGAACCTAAAGTTGGTAGAAATGATCCATGTCCATGTGGTTCAGGTTTAAAATATAAAAATTGTCATGGAAAGAATGCTTAAATTTAACGTTTTTAAAGAAGTGTATCAAAAAAATAGATACACTTCTTTTTTAGTTACAAAAAATATTGAAAATTATAACTAATTTTTTTTAAAATGATTGAATTTTATTTATATATATGATACAATACAACACAAATGTTCGCAATATAGAAAGGAGTGATTTATTATGGATAATAAAAATGGAGATATTATAATATATCAAACAGATGATGGATTAACAAAAATTTGAACTGTCAAGAAATCCATGACAGTTCAAAACGGAAGAAGGTAATAAATTGCAATATATAACAAATTTAGATAAAGAAAAATTAGGCATATACAAAGATAAGTTAATAACTGAAGAAGTTGTTTTAACAGATGAACGACTGTATGAACACATACTATTATTCCATGAAGAGGAATATAAGCAATTAAAACCATATATAAAAAGTATAATTGAAAATCCAGATTATATAGTAGAAGACAATAGACACGAAGATACAATGATATATTTAAAAGAAATTAATGATATAGAAAAGAATGGCAGAGTTGTTATAAAACTAGCATTAGGACAAGATGACGATCATAATAAAAATTCAATAATAACATTAATGAAACTAAATAAAAGGACTTGGAATCAAACTATAAGAAATAGACGGGAAGATTATTTGGAAAAATAAGGCGAAAAAAGACTAGACAAAAATGAATAAAAGTTGTATAATAAAAGTACAATATAAATAGGTTATTTGAAGTGGACAATAGTGCCATCCACACACCTAATAGGTCAAAAGAGATGCAGGATTTGGCACACCTGCCAAATAACCAAGATTTTAAAGGAGCTATGGAAACATAGCTCTAATTTTTTACAACTCTTTTAAATTTTATTTAAAAAATTAATATTATATATATTACAAATACTTATAATATTTAGTAGTTCACTAAAATAAAATTAATGTAGTTAAAATATTGAATTCTCCATAGTTTATTGATATTATATTCTAGTAAATAAAAAATATTATATGTAAATGTTTAACATTGATTGATGTCATAGGTGATAAAATGAAAGTTAATGATATGGTAAGAGCCGTTGAATTATTAGAAAATGAGTGGGATTTAGGCGAAATTGAAAGTGGTGCTAGTCGAAGATTATGTGCATGGATTTATCTACTAGAAATATTAGAAGAAACAGAGCAATTTGTTTATTATAGAGAAAATGGTAAATTGCTGGGGCTAGCGGGTTATTCAAAATGGAAATCAAAAAAACATATATTAAAGAAAAAATTTTATACTTTTATTAAAAAACAATTATATAAAAGTAAAGAAATAAAAGATGTTAATGCTTTAATGGAATATTCAAAGAACTATGATTATGTTCCTGAAAATATGAGAGATTATTTTGATGGAGAATTGTCAATTTTGATTTTAGATAAATCATATAGAGGTAGAGGCATAGGTAAAAAATTATTGTTAGATGTGTTTGATTTAGCTAAAAAAGACAATATGAAAAATCTTCAAATTTTAACTGATGAATCGTCTAATTATGGAGTATATGAAAGTGCTGGGTGTAAAAAAGTTTATCAGACCATTATTGAAAATAAAGAATATGGTAAATCAGGCAAAGTTAATAGAGAAATAGCATTTATATTTGAAAAAAAGTTTAAATAAAATGTCCTATATAATATAATGAAACCGTTAGAAATTGTAATACTTTAAAATTTAAGTTGAAATATTTTTTAATCTATAGTACAATTTTTTTAAAATAAAAAAGGATAATAATAGATGAAGCGACTATTAAGAATAAGTTTTAATCAAGCAATTTTTTCATTTATGCCTATACTATCTTGGATTATGCTTGGGGTGATATTAGACAATAACCTAGCAAATGTTTTTACACTCACATATCCAATACAGTTTATTTGGGCAATTTTTAGATCTGTTTTTGCTACTGGAGCTAATATCAGCAAAGAAAAAGATAAAAATGAAGATGCAGTATTGTCTGGAATGACATTAGGAATAATTATAGGATTTATTGTATTTATATCTATTGCAATAAATATAAGAAGTTATATAGAATTTATGAATATGGATTATAGCTTATATAAAGAATTTGCAGTTTATTCAGTAATACAGTTATATATACAATTAATCTTTTCTTTTGTAATGGAAAAACTATATTTTGAGGGAAAAGAAAAAATAGCAAATAAATATATGCTAACTCTTAATGTATTAAATTTTGGTGTATTGATAGGATTATCTTTGCTTATAAAAAATAAAGCAATAATTGTAGCAATAACATTATTTGTAATCTTTATATATACTTTAATAGTAACAATAAAAGAATATAGAAAATTTAAATTTAAAATTAATTTATTAAAAAATATAAAGTATGAATCAGTTTCTATAGTACAAAATACATTCTTTTTCATGACATATTTATTTGGATTTAGTAATGCTTTAGAATTTGGAGAAGAATATATAGTTGCTTTGAATTTTGTAGCACTAGTAACTGATACTCAATGGGATTCTCTATCTGCAATTAGAACAGTTGCAAAGATTGATATAAGTAAAGGAAAATTTAATTATAAGGAACACAGAAGAAATGCTTATAAGCTACTAGAAATTTTATTATTTACAACTTTCTTAATGATAGCAATTTTATATAGATATTATAAATTAAATTTTATTATAACTTTAATGTATTTAAGTGTAGAAATAGTAAACTTTTTAGTAGAGCCACTTTATGAATTAAAAATCTGTTATTTACAGTTAGCAGATAAATTTGAGAGTAAAGTAACATCAAATAAGCTTGCATCATCTGGAATAAGAGTGGTGATGTCATTCTTAAAAACTCCATTTTGCACTGCAATAGGACAAATATGTTCAATGATAGAACAATATATAGTTATAAATATATTATTCTATAGAAATTTCATAATAAATAAGAAGGGGGAAGTAGTGGAAAAATAGCAAAGAATAAATAAATGCTGTTTGCATTTGGTGGTTTCTCCTTATTATTTGTAAATTCCTATTTTTCTCATATAGTTAATATATGAATTATCAATATTTTTCCATATATCTATTTCTGTATCCAGTTCATTATAATCTAAATTATTATGAGAAAGCATTTCATAACTATTAATAATGTCATTTTTAAAGGAATTAGGGCACCTTCCAATAATACGGGCAATATCATTATATTTATTTCCAAAACCTGCAAAGCCTAAATCAATTATTGCAGTGACTTTATTATTTTCATCTAATAGAACATTACTAGAATTAAGGTCACCATGTACTAGGCAATTCTTAGGTTTTTGTGAAAAAATAGGATAATTCCAAAATTGTTTATCTTGTGGGTCAACATGATAATTTAATAATTCATCTAAAAAGTCAACAAGATTTAATCCAATATTATTTGTTTTAAAAATTTCATTTTTATTAAATGGAACATTATGAAGTTGATACATAAATTTAGCTATATCACTTGAAATATTTGCAATATCAGATTGGCTTAAATTATCCATTTTGTCAGCTAAAACATCCCCTTCAATCTTTTTATGAACACTGAAAGGTCTAGAATTGTCAAAATAAAGGTTTAATTTTACAGTATTAAAATCTGTCTTACCATAAATAAATTGAGAAAATTCATAATCTTTTACGATTGTTCTTGACCAAAAGTCATCTCTAGGAAATCTAAAGAAATAATTTCCTTTATCAGTTTCTACCTCAAAAACAATATTAGTCCATCCAGTAGATATTGGTTTTATATTAGTTATATCATTTTTTAATGTATTTCTAATTATTTTTTCAAAATTTTCATCTAGTGAAAAGTAGGTTTTCATATAAAAAATTAAATTCCCTTCATAATTAATTTTAACAACTAAGATTATTTTAGCTACAATTATTTTTATTAATTAAGATTTTTTTTACTAAATCTATAAGACTATCTTCAGATTCTTTATCAAAATTGTTATATACAACATAATCAAACATATTTATCAAATTTTTATCTGATGTAATTTTGTTGTAGTGTTCATCAATTTCTTGTAATCTTTTTTTCTCGACTTCAGGAGATAAGTGTCTTGCTCTAGTATTATTTTTTGCATCTTCAAGATTTTGAGGCATTATATAAATTGCACATAAGTTAGGACATATCTTTTTAAAATCATATATTGTATTGTAATGAAGTTCAAAAACAGTATTTTTTTCTGAAAAAAGTTCTTCATATGTATAAGCATAAATATTTCCAAGCATATTAAAATCATAAGCAATTTTTTTCTCTTTTTTTAAATTATCTAATTCTTCTGGAGTTACAAAGATTTTGTCTTCATTATTTTTTTCTCCAGTACGAATTTGACGAGTAGTTATTATCTTAATTTTTTCAAATCCAAGTTTTTCTACAATTTTATCTTTAAAAAAAGACTTTCCTACACCAGTTACACCAGCTAATGCTAATAACATTTGTTCCTCCTAAATGAATAATGTATAGAAATTATACATCATAAAAATTAAAATATCAACTAATATACAATTGTTGTAGGATTTTTAATAATTAAATACATTAGGTGGCCAATATAGTTGATTATTTATATGTTATAATATATTATATAAATGATGGGGGAAATGAATTGTGAAAGTTAAGATTAATAGAGGAACAAATCAAATAGGAGGGTGCATTACTGAAATAGAATCAGAAAAAGGAACAAAAATAATTATTGATATAGGTGCAAATTTACCTGATTCTGATGGAAAAGTAAAACCTGAAATTGAATTGGAAGGACTTACAAAAGGAGAGGCTAATTATAAAGCAGTTTTTATTACACATTATCATGGAGATCATATAGGTTTATATAATAAAATTTTACCAGAAATCCCAATTTATGTTGGAGAAATTTCAAAGGAAATTTATAATATGGTTCAGACTAGACTAAGTAAAGCAAACTTAGTGGAGAAGAAGGATTTAGAAAAAATAGCTAGTTTTAAGACTTTTACTATTAAAGATAGAATTGTAATAGATGATATAAAAGTTACTCCGATTGCTGTTGATCACTCAGCATTTGACAGTTATATGTTTTTGATTGAAGCTGATGGAAAGAAAATTTTACATACAGGAGATTTTAGAACTCATGGTCAAAGAGGAAAAGCTGTTTTAAAAGCAATAAGAAAATATGTAGGAAAAGTAGATTGCTTAATCTGTGAGGGAACAACTTTAACAAGAGAGAATATAGATGTATTAACTGAGTTTGAATTACAAAAGAGGGCAGAAGAAATATTTAAAGAAAATAAATATAATTTTGTATTATGTAGTAGTACCAATATTGACAGAATTGCAGCTATTCACAAAGCAACATTAGAGAATAAAAAAATGTTTATTTGTGATGACTATCAATGTGATATTTTAGAGTATATTACAAAGATTTCTAGAAGTAATTTATATAAATTTAATGATGCCGATAACATAAAAGACACCAAAGTCTATCGCTACGCACCCAATATGTTAGAAAAAATGAAAAAATATGGTTTTGTAATGTTAGTTAGAGCAAATCCAAATTTTGAACAATTTTTAAAAATGTTTAATGACCATGCTTTTATATACTCTCAATGGTTAGGATATCTAAAGGGAAAAAATGAAGATTATAAAAGAATTCAAGCATTTGTGCCAAAACATTATATTTATTTACATACTAGTGGACATGCTACACCAGAGGCAATTAAAGAAGTTATTGAAATTACTAATCCTGAGTATGTGATTCCGATACATACAGAAGATAAAGAAAAAATTAAGGAATTAACTAATAAAGCTGTTATATTAGAAGATGGTGAAGAATTTATAATAAAATAAATTTAAATTAATAGATTTAAGAGGGAGTTAGAGTTATGAAAAATAGTTTAAAAAATCAATCTGCAATACCAGAAAATTCTAAATGGGATAATATTATTAAAAGAGAAAATGAGTTATATTCAAGAGGTAATGATCTTCGTTCTGAATTTGAAAGAGATTATACGAGAATAATACATAGTTTAGCTTTTAGAAGAATGAAGCATAAAACACAAGTATTCTTTTCACCAACAAATGACCATGTTTGTACCAGAATTGAACATGTAATTTTAGTTGAATCAATTAGCAATACAATAGCAGAATATTTAGGTTTAAATACAAAACTTACAAAAGCTATTGCTATGAGTCATGATATTGGGCATAGTCCTTTTGGACATCAAGGCGAAAGAATATTATCTGAGATATCAAAAAAAGATATAGGAAAAACATTTTGGCATGAAAAAAACGGATTAGAAATGGTGGATAAGATTATTTTACTAGAAGATAACAAACAAAAATTACAAAATCTTAATCTTACTTATGGTGTAAGAGATGGTATTATTTCACATTGTGGTGAAATTGATGAAAATAGCCTAAAACCAAGAGATGAATATATTGATTTAGATGATTATAATTATCCAAACCAATATAATCCATATACTTGGGAAGGGTGTGTAGTAAAAATTGCAGATAAAATAGCATATTTAGGTAGAGATATACAAGATGCTATTACGACAGGAATTTTAGATAGAAATTTAAAAGAGTTGCGAGATACAATGAATTTAAGTGAAGAAGATTCTATAAACAATGGTATTATAATTAGTAACTTAATTTATGATTTATGTGAAAATAGCAATGAGAAAGATGGATTAAGATTTTCTGATAAATCTTTTGAGTTTATAAAAAAATTAAAGGATTTCAATTATAAATATATTTATAAAGATGAAAGATTACAAAATTCTACAACATATTTTGAAATTGTAATTACCACTATATATAATACACTTAAAAAATACTATATAGAAAAAGAAAATACTACTAAAAAGTATCCAGAGATTATAAAAGATTTTGAAAAATGGTTAAAATTATATTGGAATCATGATAGATATAATGGTTGTGAAAATAAAGTTATTTTCAATATAGAGAAAGAACAGGATTTTTACCAGGCAATTATATATTACATATCTGGCATGACAGATAATTATGCAATAGATATGTATAATAAGATAATAAGTTTTTAAAAAAGAAAATTAAAATGTCTTTTAAAAAATGAGATAAAGGTTAGAATAAAAAAATCTAATCTTTATTTTTATATATATTTATGATATAACTAAAAAGAATTATTAATGAATAATTTTACGAAAGGAATTAATAACTTTGATAAAAATAAATGAAAAGGAACTAAAGCAATTATTTAGTGATTTTAAGAATAACAAAGAAAAAGCTTTTGAAAATTTATATAAAAAATATAATAGATTAGTATATGGAATTGCATTCTCTATTATAAAGAATAGTGCAGATTCAGAAGATATTGTTCAAATAGTTTTTACAAAAATTTATGAACTTAATAAAGAAAAATTTCCAACTAAAAAAGAAGCAAATTGGTTATATACATTAACTAAAAATGAAACAATATCATTCTTACGAAAAAAAAATAATGTAATTGAATTAGAAGATATTTACGAGATAGAAAATGACAATAATGAATTAAATGATATTGTTGATATAGATGAATTTAATAGATTATTAAGTAAGTTAAATGAAAAAGAAAAACAAATCGTAACTTTAAAAATATTAGGAAATTTTTCTTTTAATGAAATTAGCAAATTGTTAAATGAATCTACTGGAACTGTAAAATGGAGATATTATAAAGCATTAAATACAATTAAAATATTATTGAGTAACTTAGGAATGTTTATAGTTACATTTGTAATTGGATTAAGAGCATTAATCAAGAGCGTTCCAAGAAAATCAGCTAATATAATAGAACAAGAGCAAGAGGAAGGTGAAACATCAGAATCTACATCAGAAGCACTTAAAAATATACAACAAGATACAACAAGTTCAGAGGTAAATGAAATTAAAAGTGAGAATACTAATGAACTTATCACTTATGAAAATGTTATTGTACAAGATAATGTAATTGTGAGTGTTTCAAGTGGTTTTTCGATAAATTATCTAGGCATTAGTTTTTTAGGTATATCAGGAATATTTTTAATAGTCACTATAATATTTGCAATTATTTTTATGAAATACCAACTAAAAGGAAATAAAAAAACGTCTAAATAGTAGAAATAGGTTTTAGATATAACCATTTTTAATTAAAATATAAACAAAGGAGCAAAAGAAAATGAAAAATATTGTAAAAATTCTTTTAGTGTTACTTACAATTGCAATTTTAATAATAACAACAATATCAATAATTAACATTAATTTATCAAAAGAGGAGATAGATAATAATTTAAAAGACGAACTATTTAATAATGGAAATCAATCAAATAATAGCGAGTTTACAGAAGTTGAGTATATGAAAAAGATAGAAGATTTACCAAAAGACTATACTATAGAACAAGCGGCTAATGATAATTGTATAGTATCAACTAATGGAAATAAAGTTTATAATAAAAATGAACTTGATAGATTTTTAGAAAATGTAAATAATAATGTACCTGATTTTGCAAGATTTGTAGGTTTTACAGTAGAAGGGGACATGGTAATTAAAGATGTTAATTTTGAAGGAAGCAATAGTTTTAGAGTTTGCCTTGATTCAACTAGAGATAAGTGGTCATCTGAATCTAATAGAAAATATGAAAATTTTAGATTTACAAAATTAACAACTGAGGACAATGGAGACAGTATTTCTATATATCTTCAAAGTCCAGTTGATGGAAAACAAGTTGAAATTATGCTTATAAGTTATATGAAAAATGCAGAAATAATAAATGATTATGAAAATTCTGTAGTTATTTCTCAAACTGGAATTACAACAACATTATCATTAGATGATGAAATAAAAGATGATACAATTTGGTGTGGTACATTTCAATTAATATGGAATGATTTAAAAGATGATTTTGTAAAACAAGATATAGTTTTTAATCCACAATTAAAGGTTGCAGAAAACTTAAATAAAGAAACATTTAAAGCTTCTGATATTTCAGATAAATATTATTATAAAAAAGCAGGAGTTCCATCAATGGAATTAAAACAAGAAATTGAAAAAGCTATAAAAGAAAAATTTAATGAAACAAGTGATATTCTAGATGACTTTAATTGGAATGTAAAAGGTGATAGTTTGTTTTTATATGCAATGCTAAAAAAAGAGTTTAAGTTTGAAAAAGTATTTGATGAACTGGATTCTGAAAAATTTGGTAACTATGAAAATACAAAATATTTTGGAATAAAAGAAAATGCAGATGATTTAAAAAAACAAATTGAAGTACTTTATTATAACTCAAAAGATGATTTTGCTATAAAATTAACAACAGAAAAAGAAGATGAAATAATTTTATGTAAAAATCCAGTTGGAAAAACTTTTAATGAAATATATAAGAATATTTCAAATAAACAGAAAAATTATAATGGTAATAAAAATATAAAAAAGAGTGAAAGACTAAAAATACCATACCTAAAAGTAAAAGAAAAAAATGAATTCACTGAAATAGAAAACAAGGTATTTCCGCTTTCAAATGGAGAAAATTATCAAATAACTAAGGCTATTCAAACTATAGAATTTGAACTAGATAAAACAGGTGGAAAAATAAAAAGCGAAGCAGGTATGAGTGTAGAAAAATCAGAAATTTTAGAAAATGAAATTAGAGAATTTTCTATAGACAATACTTTTGCAATATTTTTAAAAGAAGAAAATAAAGATACTCCATATTTTGCTGGTAAAATTAATGATATAACAAAATTTCAATAATTATATAGTTTAGTATAATGATAAAGAAAGGCAAAAATAAGGATATAAATAAGTTTAAATAGTAAAGGTGGTATGTATGAAAAAAGCATGGAAAATTGCAGGAATAATTATTCTTTTAATGTTAGTGATAATTATTGGTATAATAATGTTTACTGATTTTGGACAAGAAGTTAGAGAATATATTATATATAAAATTTTTACACCAAAAGAATCTGTAGAAATTGAAAATCAAGAAAATATAAAGATTACTTATACATATAGTTGGGAAGTTGGAAGTGAAGGTTTTGATATAGATGTAGCAGATAAAGATTTTATTAAAATGTTACATGATGATATTTCAAATAAAAAACTTAATAATTACTCTGGTCAAATAGGCTTACTAATTATGGGGCAATATAAAGTACATTTAGGAAATAATGTCAGTTTTGCTTTTGATTATTATGATGATGACGGATATGTTATGATGAATAATGAGAGTAAAAGTTATTTAACAAAAATAAATCCTGAAATTTTAGAAAAGGTAGTACAAATAGTTGATGAAAAACTAACAAAAGAAGTAAGTAAATTTAAAACAGATAAAATAAATATTACAATGACTGAAAAAGGTGAAAATGATACTATTTTGAAAAAAAACAGTATAGAAATAAATGAAAAAACTGCAATAGAATATATTATTAATCAATGTAAGAATGTTTATACTAAACAAATAAATTATGAACCTAATATTGTAAATCCAGATTATGAAATTGATTTTAACAATGATATTAAATTATGGCTATACAATGGAAGTGATAAGGGCTGGATGCATGATGGTGAAACTTTATCAGAAGCTTATGGATTAAGCAACTTTAATACATTTATAGAAAACACGTTTAAGAATGACCTCGAATTAAAAAAGCAGATGTTTACTGCGGATAAAATAAGTATAATATCTCCTGATAAACAAATAGAATTAACAGATAAAGTAAGTGTTGAAAAAATTACAACAATTCTAAAATATTCAAAAATATATAAAACAGATTGGCTAGAAGATTATGATATAAGTAAAGAATATGATACAGGAATAAAAGTAAAAATAAATGATAACGTGTATTTAATACCTAGTGATAAATCTATAGGTAACAGATATATAGTAGACAAAGATAAAAAGATATATTTATGTTTTTCTTTAACAAATATTGAACAATATATTAATGCTATACTTGGAATAATGGAAGAAGATTATAATGGTTTTATTAGTGCTGGAATTTGAAAGCACGCATATAACTAAAAAGGGAGTTTTTTAAATGAAAGAATCTGAAGAAGTTATGAATGATTTCATAAAAAATTTGAGAAATATGAAACTATATCAAGGAATTGATATAACAAATCCAGAAACATATAATTTTGATAGTGGAAATGTCCATGAAGCATTTTCGTTAGAAAAGAAAATAGTATCCACGCAAAAAGAAGAAGCAATTAAAAGTTTACACGATATAGAGGAAGAAAAAGAAAGATAATATTAAATAAAAACATATTAAGAAATTTAATATGTTTTTATTTTTTTTCAAATGAAAAAGTAAATGCAATTTGTAAGTGTAAAATTAATATGGGTAAAAAGTTTATATTAATTTTTATAAAAAATATTGACAGTTGAGTATTCATTCACATATAATACAATATAGTTGAGTATTTATTCAATTATAAGGAGGTTTTGAATGTCTAAAAATGAATTTATATGTGATTGTAATGTAATCCATCAAGATGTAGTTAATAAAACAACTAAAAATATGCTAGATGGAGATATATTTAATAAATTAGCAGAATTTTTTAAAATTATAGGAGATACAACTAGAGCAAAAATTTTATTTGCATTAGATCAAAATGAGATGTGTGTATGTGATATTGCAAATGTTTTAGGAATGAGCAAATCTTCTATATCACATCAGCTAGGGACTTTAAGAAGAAGTGGGATTGTTAAATGTAGAAAATCGGGAAAAGAAGTTTTTTATATGTTGGATGATGATCATGTAAAAGAAGTATTTGAAATTGGTATTGAACATATAGAACATAAAAAATAGAGAAATAAAGTACGAAAAAATATTAGGTTAAACAAAAGAAATATAAAGCTTGGGAGGCAAGAAAAATGAAAAAAGATGGGATGAAAATTATAATATCACTTGTATTATTTATAATGGCAATAACAATTAATTTTAACAATGAATTGATAAATAATACAATTTATATTGTATCTTATATAATTGTTGGCTTAGAAATAATAATAAAAGCTATAAAAAATATGGCGAAAGGAAAAATTTTTGATGAGAACTTTTTAATGACTGTTGCAACAATTGGAGCTTTTGGAATTGGTGAGTTTCCAGAAGCAGTTGCAGTTATGTTATTTTATCAAATAGGAGAACTATTTCAAGATTATGCAGTAGACAAATCAAAAAAATCTATTTCAGATTTAATGGATATAAGACCAGATTTTGCAAATGTAGTAAGAGATGGAAAAATAGAAAAAGTTAATCCAAATGAAGTAAAAATAGGAGAGATAATAGTAATAAAACCAGGAGAAAAAGTTCCTTTAGATGGATGCATAATAGAAGGTAGTTCGAGTTTAGATACAAAAGCATTAACAGGAGAAACTTTACCAAAAGATGTATTAGAAAATTCAGAAGTATTAAGTGGATGTATAAATTTAACTGGAGTTATAAAAGTTAAAGTAACAAAAGAATATGGAGAATCAACAGTAAGTAAAATACTAGATTTAGTTGAAAATGCAAGTAGTAAAAAAGCAAAGTCAGAAAATTTTATTACGAAATTTGCAAAGTATTATACTCCAATAGTTGTAATTATTGCAGTATTTCTTGCAACAATACCACCAATTATAATAAAAGATGCAACATTTTCAAGTTGGTTATATAGAGCATTAACATTTTTAGTTGTATCATGTCCTTGTGCATTAGTTATTTCTATTCCATTAAGTTTTTTTGGAGGAATAGGTGGAGCATCTATGATGGGAATTTTAATAAAAGGAAGTAACTATTTAGAACAATTAGCTAATACTGAAATAGTAGTATTTGATAAAACTGGAACATTGACTCATGGTGTTTTTGAAGTACAGAAAATTAATGCGATAGATATAAGTGAAGAAGAACTATTAAAAGTTACAGCATATAGTGAAAATTATTCAAATCATCCTATTGCTTTATCTGTAAAAAAAGCATATGGCAAGAATATAGATGAAAAACAAATTATAGAAACAGAGGAACTATCTGGACTTGGTATTGCTACAAAAATTGGAAAACAGAATGTATTAGTCGGAAATGAAAAACTAATGAATGAAAGACAAATTGAATATACAAAATGTGATGATGTAGGAACAGTTTTATATGTAGCAATAGATGGAAAATATGTTGGAAATATAGTAATAGCAGATAAGATAAAAGAAGATTCAGTAAAGGCAATAGCATATTTAAAAAAGAACAATATAAAAAAGATAGTAATGCTAACCGGAGATAAGAAAAAAGTTGGCGAAAGTGTTGCAAAAAAATTAGGTATAGATACTGTTTATGCAGAATTATTGCCAGATGGTAAGGTAAAAAAGATAGAAAATCTATTAAAAGAAAAGAGCGAAAAAGGTAAACTTTTATTTGCAGGAGATGGAATAAATGATGCGCCAGTTTTAGCTATTTCTGATATAGGTATAGCGATGGGTGCATTAGGATCAGATGCAGCAATAGAATCAGCAGATGTTGTAATTATGACAGATGAGCCATCAAAAATAGTAGATGCAATTCAATTATCTAAAAAAACAATGAGAATAGTTAAAGAAAATATAATATTTGCTATTTTTGTAAAAATACTTGTATTAATTTTAAGCGCATTTGGAATTTCTACAATGTGGGAGGCAGTATTTGCAGATGTGGGAGTTACAATAATTTCTGTTATAAATGCATTAAGGGTGTTAAGAGTAAATAATAAACTTGTAAATGTTCAGGAAGAATAAACTTGTAAGTATTCAGGAAGAATTGACAAAATAATGATGGTATAATAGAATAAATAAAAATTTAAAGCTTAATAGTATTATTAATTAAAAAATAAAAATATATCACAGAAGAAAAGGAGTATGTATTATGAAAAAAGGAAAAATCTTAAAAATTATTGGAATTATATTATTAGTATTGTTAATTTTGCTAATGGTTCATACTATAAGAAATACGATAATTATATGTAATTTACAAAAGAAAGCAGAAGAATATTCTAGTATTAATAATTATCACATAAAAGAAACTACAAAGCTTAGTGACAATACAACAATGATTATCAATCAATATAAAAAAGGTGAAAAAGAACTATTGATAATAGAAAAAATAGTAAATGAGGAAAAAGTAAAAGTATCTTATTATAATACAGGAAGTAGAATAGATATGTTTGCTGAAACAATTGATGAGAAAATAGCAGAATTAGGTAAATCAAAAGAAATCCTTGGAAAAAACACAATGATAATTTTACAAACAGATAATTTATGGCAGACAATATTATATAGTGTTACTGCAAGAATTACAACGACAAAAGTAAATGATTATGAATGTTATAGTATAAATAATTTTTTGTCTCCTTATAATTTATTAGGAGAAAATAAAACTGAATATGATATAGATAAAGAAACTGGATTAGTAAGAAAAACTATATTAGATGAACAAACTACTATAAGAGAATATGAATTTGGAAATGTTGATAATTCAATTTTTCAAGAGCCTGATATTGGACAATATAACCTAAAAAAATAAAATTAGATTAGGAATATGTAATGAATAAATTTGTTAATTTTGGAATAAAATCTGTATTAATTGCATGTATTTGCTTGGGTCTTGCAGTAGTAATTTTTGCATTTGTTATTATTTATGCTCTATTTTCAGTATTAGCACCTAATAATGTTTTAAAAAGCTTAAAAGAAATATATGGAGAAGAATTTGAAATTGTAGAAGATTTTGGAGCTAAAGATGCTAAATCAAGAGGCTTATATATTGTATCACCAAAAAATAATAAAGACATAAAGTTTAAGATGCTAAATACAACCAAATATAGAAATGATAATGATTACTCAGCACAAAGAACAAAATATTATATAGAACGTTGTGAAGATAAAACATTATTAGAAGGTGTAAATATAGACGAAGATACCTTTACTTCTGAGGGCGTCGAATTTTTACAGTATACATTATCTATTGAACTTAATGATTATGATGAAATAGAAGAAAAAACTGAAAAAGCATATAAATTAGCAAAGTATTTATATTCTCAAAATAATAAAATGGATGAACCTATTTTTTTAGATGTAAAAGACATGATTTCTTTAATCAGTGTGCACTGTGATACAGATAAAAGTTTAGATGAAGAAATAAAATCCGTTAGATATGATTATATACAAACTTTATATGTTAATAATAAAAAAGAAGAATTACAAAAGATAGGTCAAAAAGAGATAAATGAAATATGGAAACCTGAATATTTAGAGTTAATAATTAATGGAAAAGAAACAACAGTAATAGTAATATATAATTCAGAGGATAAAACATATCACATATTAAATATACCTAGATTTTTAAATCAATTAGATGAGGTTGAAATATTAAAAAAAGGTATGTTTTCACAAGAAATAAAAAAAATAAAATATAATGGTAAAGAATTTAAAATAGTGAAGGGATCAAACAATGGAAAAAACAATGACGATGTTATATATACAGAAGAAAATGCAGATAATATATTTAGAAAATTAAATTGTGAAACAGTTTATGATTATTCAAATAAAAAATTATATATAACAACGAAGTAATAAATTTAGGTAAGCAAGTTTTTGATATAGGAAGAACTTGTTTAATGGCTATTATGAGATTTGAGAAAAATCAAGAAAAAGCAGAAAGCTGTGGAGGAAAATCAGAAATGGATAATGGTAATGGATCAATGATGAGGATACTTCCTTTGGCATATTTCTGCTATGCAAAAAAAATGAAAGAGCAGGAAATATATGAAGTCGTAAAATATGTTTCATCCATAACACATAGGCACGAGATAAGTATTATGGGTTGCTTTATTTATGTGTTATATGCAATTCAATTGCTTAAATGTAAAAACTTAAATCAAGCATATAATTTTGTAAAAAAAATAAAATTTAAAGATTATTTTTTCGAAGACACAATAAGGAGATATGAAAGAATATTAAATAACGATATTCAAAAGTATAAATTAGAAGAAATAAATTCAACAGGATATGTTGTTTATACTTTAGAGGCAACCTTATGGGTATTATTAAATACAAAAACATATAATCAAGCAATAATTAAAGCAATAAATTTAGGAAATGACACAGATACAATAGGAGCTTGTTTGGAGGATTAGCAGGAATATATTATGGACAAGATAGTATAAATCAAAATTGGAAAAACGATTTATTGAAATTTGATTATATAAATAATTTATGTGATAAATTTAATGAAGTATTAAATAGTTAATAAGGGATTTTTTAATTGATTTAGAAGTATAAATATAAAAATAATTGAGATATTCTTAAATAGTTTGACAAATTAGAATTTATGTGAGTTAGATAAATAGTAAGTTGTAGAGAAGGTAGAAATGAGAGTTTTTAGTGGGTTAATCTTAGTATTGATAGAAAAGATATTTCCATTAGCATTAGCAGTATTTGCTATAATAAAAGTAGCGAAAGCACAATCAATCAGTAAAAAAAGTAAAATTATATTAAGTATCATAATTTTGTTTGTTTTATTTATAATAAGGATTTGGCAGGTTCAAAGTGATTTTGAAAATGCTCTTATGTTAGGGGGATTTTTACAATTATTGATATATATAGGGCAAGTTGTTTTGGTTATAGTTGTTATAAGATGGATAATAAAAACAACCTCAATAAGTAAAACATTTAAAATAATATTATTGGTTATTATTTCAGTTTGTGTATGTATAATGCTAATTAATTATAAAAGTGAAACGATGGATGAAAAATATATAAAAATAAATGAAATCGTTAATAATAAAACTCTTATTGGATTATCAAAAGAGGAAGTTGTTGAATTATTAGGAGAACCGAGTGAGGATTCTGGTGATATTCAACCAAATTTGGGATCTATTTATGAATATAGTGCAGGAACAATATTTGAAGAATGGTTTTGGGGAAAGTGTTATCAAACCAAATATTATCGATTAAATATTTGGTTTGATAAAAATGGTATTGTAAAAATGGTTTCTATAGAAGATATTACGGATTTATAGAAAATTGTACTGATTAAAAGAAGTAATCGAAAAATTACAATTTATACAAAGCAAGTGAATATTTACAATCACCTGCTTTTTTGTTATACTTTAGTTGAATAATATTAAGGAGTTAAAAAGTTTGAAAAATAATATAGGAAATTCCACATAACAAATAAAACCCCTAAAAAAGCGGTTTAAAAAAATTAAATATT
>CANPZY010000009.1 GCA_947588945.1 uncultured Clostridia bacterium | reverse complement strand
TCCATAAAAATGGAATTTCGGTTTAAACTTAAATTCCATTATTATAATTAAAATGGAATTTACTTTTAAACTTAAAGCCTATTAACATTTAAAACTCTAATAATTGTATTTTTCATTTGAATATGTTATAATACAAATGAAACTGTTCACTATGGTGAATTTTTTGAAAGAGAGGTAAGGGTGAAATGAACCGGAGAAAATTAAATTCTAAAATATCAAAGTTTCTTGATAAGCTTTTTAATATTTTAGTAGTACTTTGGTTATTAAGTTGGATACCAATTTTATTTTTAATAATTTTCTGGTCTATTGGATCAATTCCAATATCTGGTAAAACTCTTATTGGATTGCTTAGTGATATGCTTGGCTTTTCATTAACATTTCCAATAAATTTACTATTATTATTTTTTGAATTTTTTATGTTGCTTTCGGTATTAATAGTAATTTTAATTGCCTTATGAATTATACTACAAATCATCCCAACCAAAAAAGACTAACCCAAATGTATGAGGTTTAGTCTTTTTTATTAACATTTTTGTGTTGCAAAATAAGAATAGATTTATGTAACTTTATAAATTACTTATATTTATTTTGTATTTTCTCAATTTCCTTATATTCATTTTTTAATATATCTAAAAATATATCTGCTATTTTAGGATCAAATTGGGTTCCTTTATTTTTTTCAATTTCTTCTATAACAACATCTAATGGAAGTTTATTTCTATAAGTTCTTTTTGATGTCATAGCATCAAAAGCATCTGCCATAGTTGCTATTCTTGCAACAAGAGGAATTTCATCTCCTTTTAATTTACCAGGATATCCCCTTCCATCAAATCTTTCGTGATGGTGATAAACTATTGGAATAATATCTTTAAATATTTCTGCATCACCTAAAATATGTACTCCTATTGACGGATGATTTTTTACTTGTGAGTATTCTTCATCATCTAATTTAGATTCTTTTAATAAGATACTATCTGGTATTCCAATCTTTCCTATATCGTGGAATAATCCACCTATTTTTAAAGTATGTAATTCATCTTCAGATAATTTCATCTTTTCGCCTATTAATACAGAATATGCTGATACTCTATCTGAATGACCCTTAGTATATGGGTCTTTTGCTTCAACTGTATATCTAAGTATTTCTATAGTATCTAAATAAGCTTTCTCTAATTCATCATTTTTCTCTTTAAGCTCTTTGTTTATTTTGCTAATTATATGCATTTGATCTACAGATTTAAGTCCAGATTCTATTAAAAGTAATAATTGATCAAAATTGTTACTCTTTTCGCAATATCCTTGAATATCTAATTGCTTTAATGTTTGAAGTGGTGGAGCTAAATCCTTGTGACCTGTTAGTAACAAAATATATAAATCTCTATCAAAAGTTCTTATTTCACTAACTACTTGATCACCATGAAGCGGATCCATAATAAAATCTAATAGTAATAAATCATATTTTTCCTTCTTTAGTTGTTCTATTGCATCTAGTGGATTAGTAAAACATGTTAAATCATATCCTGATCTTTTTAAAACAACTTTTAGAGAATCTAAAATTCCAGAATCGTCATCAACCGCCATTATTTTATACGGTGACGTTACAACTTCTTGTATATATTTTCTCATATATTATTCCCTTTCTTTAATACTAATAAATTTATTTATTATATTTTTATCTATTCACAATTAAATATTTATTTTTAAATGTGGATAACTTTTATTTTTATAATAAAAATATTTTAATTTATTTAATAATAATTAATTACTTTATTCACAATTTATTAATATTTTTTATTTGGATAATTAATTTTGTATAATTGAAAATATTATAATTTGGTAGTGGTGCGCAGCGACCAAGCGCAAGCGCGAATGGAGCGATAAAACGAAGTTTTATCTGCGACAGCAAACCACAACAAATTATATATTTTCAATTTACAAAAATTAAACTATATATTAATAATTAATTATTTTTATTCACAATTTATATTATTTTTTTAGATGTGAATAACTTTTTATTATTTTATTTGCAAGGCAAAATCACATTAAATGTTGTGCCCACTCCCTGCTTTGATGTAAAGTTTATATCTCCATTAAAATGTCCTTTTATTGTTGAATATGACATAAATAAACCAAGTCCTGTTCCATTTTTTCCTTTTGTAGTTACCATTTTATTAAACAATTTTTCTTGTACATCTTTAGGTATTCCCGAGCCATGGTCGATTACAGATATTATAATATTATTATCTTTTTTGTCAACAATCAAATCGACAACATTATTTGGCTCTCCATTATATGACTGCATTGCATTTGATATTAGGTTATTTAATACTTGTATTAAACTGTTAATATTTCCATATAATGTTTCATTTTCACTTATTTTCTTTACAACATTTAATGTTATAAATGATTTCTTTAATTCGTGTTTCATTAATATATTTGTTCTATCTAATAATTCTTTTATTGTAAATATTGCAGAACTATCATCATTCATACTTACTGATTGACCTTTTACGGCTGTAATAATGTCAGACATATATGAGTCATAAGACTCAACTTTCTTAACCCATTCTGTCATGTCTTTTGCTATAGCGTGATGATCTTCTTTTGTTACATCTGGGTCATCTATTGATTTGTCATATTCTTTTACTAGGTCGCTCATACCCTCCATTGCACCTGAAATAGACATTATTGGTGTTTTTAAGTTATGTGCTATTCCTCCTATCATTTCTCCTAGAGAAGCCAAACGCTCTCTTTCCATTAATTTATTTTGATTTAATTTTAATTCTTCCATATCAGAAACGTGCTGAGTTATATCTTTGAATAATACTAATATTCCAACACATCTTTTTCTTTCATAAATACCTCTTATTTCTATATTATAGTATTTATTTTCATCAGCGATTTTAGCATTTACTTTATATAATTTATTAGTTTTTCTTGCATTATCTAAATAGTTCCCTATTTTCTTGCTCTGTATTCTTATTTTATCCATTAACTCTAATTCATCAACATTTTTTCCTACAATTTGATTTTTCTTTACATTAAATGCTGTTTCAAATGGTTTATTACAGTCTAAAATCTGATAATCTCTATTTAGTATAATATAAAAATCTGACATTTGATCTACGATATTTTTAAGTGCTACATTTGTAATATTTAGGAAGTCATATTTGAATATTGCAATTGTCATACAAATCAATGTAAAGAATAGCGAAATTGGTGTTACAAATATATTCATATCAAATACTGTCATTCCCATTATATTAAATGCTATAGGTGTTAATAAACCTATTGTAATTAATACAGTTTGAATTGATAATGTTCCCGTATGTTTTATAGAGTTTTTTATCATTATAATCATATCTACTAAGAATAATCCATAAGTATACAATAAATGTACTGAAGCATAAGGTCCTAATTCTGCTTCTTGTATATTAATTGAATATCCTTTATAAAATAATAAGTGTAATTGATTTGTCCATAATATAAACATTGTTAAAAAAGGAATTATAAACAATAAATAATACTTTTTCTTCATTTTAAATTCTGTGCCAGAATACATTGATATTGCTACGAAAAACATTGCAACTGGTGACAGAGCCACAAACGGATATACCAAGTAATCTATAAATAATGGGCTTACTGTTGGAATAAAGTTTATAACTAAAACCTGCACTTCAATCATTACACACCAGCCAATTATACAAATTATAAAGTATCCAAAGTATTTAGCGACAGCTGACCTTTTTGATGCTCTCTTTTTAACATAGTAAAATAACCATATTTCAATAAAAATAATAAGCATTAATAAAATAAAATCATTTTGATATTTCATTTTTTCTCCTTTGTTTAATTTAAATTTTTTAATATTTTTTTGATATATTCTATGTCAATTTCTGGCCAATCAAAGCCAATTTTGCTTAATAATTTTAGAGTAAATTTATTTGTTGTATATAAATTTGTTTTGTAAACGAGATTACTTTCTTTATCTAGGTCATTTAGAAGTACATTGACTTTATCTGTTTTAACGTTATCATATAGCCATTTCTTTAGTTTCTTTTTAAAAATATCATTTTCTTCAATTTTAACATTAATATTTAATTTGCACAACATTTTATATAAATCATTTATAAATAAATGTTTAGAATTATATAAATGTACTACTGAATATGATCTATTTCCATATTCCATGCATCTTACAATTGCCTCTGCTACTTTATCTACAGGTGTAAATTCAATTTCATTATTCATAATTGATTTTGGCATCATTCCTATTGCAATAAAAGCTTTTAATCTATTTGAAAATGCATTTTCAGCACCATTTTCTTGAAATTTTCCGTCTGTATATCTATTTGTTATATTTCCTATTCTTATAATCAAAGCATTTAATTTTTTCTTTTCAATTTCTTCTAAAATAATTTTTTCTGCTTCAAATTTACTTCTAACATATACATTATCAAATGATTGATTAATAAATAAATTATTTTCACCAAAATAAACTTTTTTGCTTGGATTATAACTTAATGCTAAGTTTGTAACTGTATTGCCCGATACACTTACAGTAGATGTTTGGAAAAATTCCTTATTAAATTTTTCGCAAAATTCAATTATATTTCTTACACCATGTACATTTATTTTTTCAAATTCACTGTATTCTCCATAATGCTTTACTAATGCTGCACAATTTAATACATAAGAAACATTGTTTCCTACAAAATTATAAATATCGTCTGACACTCCAAACTTATCTTCTGTAATATCTCCATTGATTACGAATATTCTTGTTCCAAATAAATTACTTAAATCACTATTAAAATAATACTTAAATTTATTCTTTAACTTATTCTCTGAAGATGTACTAATATCTTCTCTAATTAAACAATAAATTTTTATATCATCTATCTTTAATAATTCTGCTAAGCAATGTATACCTAAAAAGCCTGTTGCTCCTATTAATAATACATTTTTTAACTCACGTTTTTTCAATTTTATTTTTCTATGAGCACTATTACATTTTAATACTTTATTTATCTTTCTAAAATCTTTTTTCTCATAAATTTTTAATGTGTCAGTATCTTTATTTTCTATAAATTGTGCTAAACTAGAAATTGTATTATATTTAAATATTTCACCATAATTTACATCATAGCCTGCTTTCATAAGTTCTAGTTGTAGCTTTAATGCACATAATGAATCTCCACCTATATCAAAGAAATTATCATCAATACTAATTTTTTCAATTGACAATATTGAACTCCACATTTTAGCTAATTTCTTTTGCAATGGTGTTTTTGGAGCAATTATAGTCTTTTCTTCTACTTTTGGCTCTGGTAAAACTTTTCTATCTATTTTTCCATTTGGGGTATAAGTAAAGTTTTTAATTTGTATTAAATAAGTTGGCACCATGTAGTTTGGTAATTTTTTTGCAATGCTATTTTTTAATAATGATATAGATATTCTTCCAGTTGCAGTAAAGTATCCACACAAAACATCTCTACCATTTAGATTTTTTACACAAACAACTGCATCTTGAACTCCTTTATATGCACAAATTATGCTCTCTATTTCTAGAAGTTCTATTCTAAGTCCACGCACTTTTACTTGAAAATCAACTCTTCCCAAACATTCTAGTTCTCCATTTGGCAATAGTTTAACTAAATCTCCAGTATCATATACCCTTTGTCCTTTATACTCTATATACCTTTCTGCTGTCATTTCCGGCTTATTAATGTATCCAATTGATACACCTAAGCCACCTATAAATAATTTTCCTGGAACTCCAACGGGCACCTGATTTAAGTCGTTGTCTAAAACATAAACGCAAGTATTAGGCACTGGTGTTCCAATCGTAATTTTTGTTTTAGTATTAGTTAATTCTTTAAATGTTGATGCAACTGTTGTTTCTGTTGGACCATATCCATTAAATATTCTAGCATCTGTTACTTCTTTAATCTTTTTTAGAAGCTCCATTGGAAATGGTTCTCCAAGTATAGAAATTATTTCTAGTTTCTTTATATATTCAAGATTATCTGTCATCAAAAATCTAAATTTTGATGGTGTGGTTTGCAAAATTTGAACTTTATTTTCTAAGCAAAGTTTATTTAACAAAAGCGGATTATTCTGTTCTTCATTATTTGCTAAAACTATCGTCATTCCTGAACATACAGGAACTAAACTTTCAAATACAAATATATCAAAACACATTGTAGTTATGCTTACTATAGTTTTTTCTTCTATCGGTATTATTTCAGGAATGGACTGTATAAAATTAACTACTCCAATTTGCTTTAATAATACTCCTTTAGGTCTTCCCGTTGAACCTGATGTATATATTACATAAGATACATCATCAGGGCTTATATCAATATCAAATTTTTCGTAATTATCATATACAGAATCATCATCAACATTTATTCTCTTTACTCCATAATTTGTCTTAATTTTTTCTTCTGTAAGCAACAATTTTACTCCACTATCACTAATTATGTATCTTACTCTATCTTCTGGATATGTAGGATCTATTGGTAAATAACCAGCTCCCACCTTTAAAATTGCAAGCATAGAAATAATAAGTTCTGCTCTTCTATTCATCATTATTCCGATTACTTTATATTTATCTTTAGATATTTCATTTTTATATATAGGCATTTTTCTAATATGATTTGCAAGTCTATTTACTTTTTCTTCAAGCTCTTTATAAGTGTATTTTTTCCCTTCAAAAATAAGTGCTACTTTATTAGGAGTTTTAGCTACTTGTCTTTCAAATAACTCTATAACTGATACATTCTCATCAATATCTAATTTTGGATAAACTTCTGGTACATCTGGCATCATATTAATTTTTGAAATTTGAATATTTGGTTCTTGCAACACAGCATTTATAATATTTTTATAACAATTTAAAAATGTTTGTATATAACTTTTGCTAAATAACTTCGTTACATATTCAAGGCGAATATTATATTTATCTTTGTCAGGCGTTACTTCTAATGTAATATCAAATTTAGCAGTTTTATTTTCTAAAACATAATATTCAGTATTTATATTGTTAAAATTAAGTTTTGGATTTCCTCCACTTTCGTATACAAATAATACATCAAAAATAGGTCTTCTGCTATTGTCCCTAACTAATTCAACATTTTTCACAAGTTCATCAAATGGATATTTTTGATGTGCAAAAGAATTTATACAATTCTCTCTTACAATGCTTAAAAAATCATTAAAATTCATTGCCCCTTCAATATTTTGTCTTAATGCTAGAGTGTTTATAAACATACCTATTACTTTAGAAAAGCGCTCGTCATCTCTTCCTATAACTGGTGTTCCAACAACAATATCATTTTGCATTGTATATTTATAAAGTAAACAGTAATAACAAGATAACAAAAACATATAAGGTGTAATTGAATGTTTCTTGCAAAATTCATTAATTTCGTTACTATTACTTAGGTTATCAAAAATACTATTTCCCTCATCAGATATTGTATTAGTACGATCAAATTCGGTAGGCAAGTTAAGTAAAGGCACTCCATCTTTGAATTGAGAAATCCAATAATTTTTGTCATCTTCATTTATCTTATCTATTAATGAATAATCAATGTAATCTAACTTCTTTTCTTCTAATTCTTCTCCATTGTATAATTTACAAAGTTCACTAATAAACTCGCTTATAGATGCACCGTCACATATTATATGGTGAATATCAAGCAATAAAACTGCTTTTCCATCAAATCTATTTAATTCTGCATGTATTAGAGGCGCCTTATCAAGTTCAAAAGGCTTAACAAATTCCTCATTTTTGTAATCAACAACTTTTAGCTTAAAATCAATTTTATCGCATACTTTTTGGTATATATCATTATTTTCTGTAACAAAATATGTTCTAAATGCTTGATTAGAATTTATAATTGTATTTAAAGCATTCTCAAGCTTTTTTACATCAGGAACTTTATCAAATACAATTCCAAAAGGAGTATTGTACGATAAATTATCTTCTGAAATATTAACTGTATAATAAATCCCCCTTTGCATAGAAGTAACTGGATAAAGCTCATTTGAAGAAACTTTTACTTTTTTTGAAAGCTTTTCCCTCACAGTTATATTTTCTTTATCTTTATTTTTTCCGTTTATTTCATTGCTTTCTACATCTTTTTCATTATTTCCAACATTTATTTTATTATTTTCTGTATCTGTTTCGTTACTTTCTACATCTATTTCATCGTCATAATCTGATTGATTTTCTTCTATTTGTTTGTTATCTATACACTTTGCAAGTTCATAAATTGTTGGCATTTCAAAAATATCTTTAATACTAATTTTTTTATTTAATTTACTATAAACTTCTGAAACTACTCTTATAGATGCAAGTGAATCTCCACCTATATCAAAGAAATTAGATTTTACTGAAATTTTATCTAATTTTAATATTTTCTTCCATATTTTTTCTAGCTCTTTCTCTGTGTCCGTTGAACTTTCGACAAATTCAGTCTCTTGAATTATTACTTCTGGAAGTTTCTTAGTATCAATCTTTCCATTTAATGTAACAGGAAATTTTTCCATGAAAATAATATGATCTGGTACCATGTAGTTTGGAAGTTTAGTAATTAATTCTTTCTTTATATCCCCTTCTTCAAATTTTTTCTCAGTTATTACATAGCTACAAATTTTATCTGCATTATTAACCTTTTTTATAACCGAAATCGCATTAGTAATACCTTTTATAGACATTATTTTTTCTGTAATTTCTTCTAACTCTATGCGAAGCCCATGTAATTTTATTTGATTATCTCTTCTTCCAATATAGTCTATTTCCATATTAGGCTTAAGCTTTGCTATATCACCTGTTCTGTATATTCCGTTAAATTTGCCTTTTCCTACATAACCTATTCCAACGCCATCTCCAGTAATGACAAGCTCTCCAGGTACATTTACTGGTAAAATATTGTTATCCTTATTCATTATATATACTTTTATATTTAATAAAGGCGTTCCTATACTAATATCATTTTCATCAACTATTTTTTTGTTTGTTGAACAAGAACAACATTCTGAAGGTCCATATCCATCGTGAATGTCTGCATTAGTCCATTTCCTTAATTCTCTTATAAGAGTAGGTTTAATAACCTCTCCACCCAGCTGAATAACTTTTAAATTTTTTAAACTTTCTCCTTCATCAAAAAGTAACGAAATTTTTGAAGGAGTAGCAAGCATAAAATCAATTTTATATTTGTCTATCAATTGGCTTGTAAAAGCAGGTATTTTCTGCTCTTCTTCATCTGCTATAACTATAGTTTTTCCAGTAAAAAATGCTGTAAAATTTTCTACAATAAACATATCAAAAGCAACTGTTACAGAGCTTAAGAACATATCACATTTAGAAGCATTCAAAACTTTAATGTAACTATTTATAACATTAATTACACTTAATCTTCTAACTTCTACACCTTTAGGCACACCTGTTGAACCAGATGTGTATATTACACAAAATCTATCTTCATTATCACTTTTTATATTGGGAAGTTTATCACTAGATTTTTCACTTTCATTAATTCCTATTGTTTCATAATTTAGGTATAAATTTGTTATAACAAATGGAACCTTTGAATTTTCCAACATATAATTAATTCTATCTTTAGGTAAGGTTGGATCTATAAGTAAATAAGATGCTCCTGTTTTTAACACTGCCCACATTGCAATATGTATATCAAAAGTTCTATTAAACATAATTCCTATTACATCATGTTTAGTTACACCTTTTGATAATAGATAATTAGCAAGTTTATTAGACCTTTTATCTAATTCTTCATAAGTTATTGTTTTATCTTTAGATATTACGGCCACTTTGTTTCTATTTTTTTCAACTTGTTTTTCAAAAATTTCTACTATTGTCTCTTTTTTATCGTATTTGTAATCTGTATCATTAAATTTGTCTATTATTTTCTTTTCTTCATCTGTAATAACTGGTATTTCTTTAATAACTGCATCATTAAGTGCTATCTTAGCCATATTTACTATTCTTGCATGCAAATTTTTAATATCTTCTTTTGTAAATTTATGGGTTTGATAATTGTAAAAAACACTCGCTTTTCCACTATCATCCATATCATAAAAATGTGCTTCTATTGAACTTCCTACATATTTGTTATTTGCCCATTCTGTCGAGAACTCAACATCTGTAGAATTTTTGTTATCTTTTGCATTTTGATATGAAAGTACGAAATCATATAAATTTTCACTAATATTATGCTTTTTTCTGATGTACTCTAACAACTCGATATACGAATATTTTTGATGTCTATATATGTTTTTTTGTTGTAATTCAACATTTTTCAAAAACTCTTTAAATGTTAAATTTGAATCTATATCAACTTTAAAAGGGACATCACTTACAAACATTCCAGCTATTTGCTTTTCACTGAAATTACTTCTATTTAATACCGGAGTTCCTATTGTAGCAGAATCTGTATCATTTATTTTTGCTAGATACAACAAATAAATTGCCATAAAGAAAATATACATAGATACATTGTTTTCTTTGCAAAATGCAGTAATTTTATCTGATAAATCGTTGTCTATACTGCAAATTTCTCTTGTACCCCTAATATTATCTTCTGGTAAAAGATTTTTTGTTTTCTCTTTATAAATATATGTAAGAACTGGCTCTTTTTCAAAAGTATCTTCCCAATATTTTTTGTCATCTGTATATCTTTTTGTGTCTTTATATTTAACAGAATTTATCACATATTCAGTGTATTTTGGATAATCTTCAAATTCTCCTTTTTCTTTTAATAAAGAAGAATAAATATCTATAACTCTACTGATGAAAAGGCTTATGCCCCAAGCATCATTAATTAAATGATGAAAACTAAATACCAATCCACCTTTTTCATTAGGTAATTTAAAAAACTTAATATTAAATAAATCTGAATCATAAACATTCATAGATTCATTTAAGTTTTTTACATTTAAATCCTTTATTTCCTCAATATTTTTTACATTTATAATATTAAATTTTTGCTCAGCATAATCAGCCACATACTGCTTAACTTCATCATCTTTTTCTGTAAAGTGAAGCCTAATACTGTCAGTATGTTTTATATAAATATTTAATGCTTTTTGTAAAACATCAAAATTAACTTTTTGCTCAATAAAAATATATCCTCCTACATTATTAATACTGGTTCCAGAGTAAAAGAGTTCTGTATCCCAAATATTTTTTTGTTGATTTGTCAAAGGTAATAATTCTTTCATTTTATTTAACATCCTTCCCATAAGGGTATAATAATTAGCTTGATTATATATAAACATTTTTTAAAAGGCAATAATTTAGCTAAAAATTAACAATAATGTAATATAAATGGTTATTTTTTACTATTTAATTTTTAACTATTAGAATAACAACAAAAGATTTTCATTTTTTATGAACTTTTCGTAAAATTTTTGTTGACAAAATATAATTCTTATAGTATAATTAGTAACGTGTCCAATACTTTTATTGACATGAGTCATTAGCTCAGTTGGTAGAGCACTTGACTTTTAATCAAGTTGTCCGGGGTTCGATTCCCCGATGGCTCACCATTATGTGGCCCCATGGTCAAGCGGTTAAGACATCACCCTTTCACGGTGGAGACATGGGTTCGATTCCCGTTGGGGTCACCAAAAATGCCACTTTAGCTCAGCTGGTAGAGCAACTGACTTGTGGGATAGATAATTTTTATAATTATTTTGAACTATCTTGCACCTTTACAAAGAAATTTGTAAAGTGGACATCGCTAATTCGGGGAATACTAAGTAGAAATATATGTTAATCCCGAGCTAGAAATTTTATTTTCGAGTGTAGAGACTTTATACGATGTGCCTAAAGATTAATTCTATGGCAAAGAGAAAGTCCAGACTACAAACATTAAAAATGGCAATGAAAATTGTAGTAGTATGAATCAGTAGGTCGTCCGTTCAAATCGGACAAGTGGCTCCATTATTAAAGGTCATTAACTTTAGGTAAGCTATTGTTATTGGCTTTTATTTTTTTAAGGAGATATATGAATTGTCATTCTTTAACAAGTACATATAAAGGAGCAAATAAAAATGGAAGAAAATCTAGAAAAAAATATTCAGCATAAAGTTGCAATTGTTACAGGTGGTTCACGTGGAATAGGTGCAGAAATTGTGAAAACCTTATCTCAAAATTGTTATATTGTTATACTTAATTATAATAAATCTAAAGAATTAGCAGAAAAAATTGCCCAAGATTATAAAAACATATATCCTTTTAAAGCAGATATATCAAATTATAGTGAAGTACAAGCTTTAGTTGATTTTACAATAAAAAAATTTAATCACATTGATTTGCTTGTAAATAATGCTGGAATTGATTTAGTAAAAACTATTAATGATACCTCAATAGAAGATTTTGATAATATAATGAAAACTAATTTATATTCTGCTTTCTATTCTTCTAAAGAAGTCTCTAAGTATATGATTAATCAAAAGTTCGGTAATATCATTAATATTTCTTCAATATGGGGACTAATTGGAGCCTCTTGTGAAATGGCTTATTCAGTCAGTAAAGCTGGTTTAGATGCTATGACAAAATCACTTGCAAAAGAATTAGGTTTATCTAATATTAGAGTTAACAGCATTGCTCCCGGAATTATCGATACAGAAATGAACTCATTTTTATCAGAACAAGAAAAAACAAATCTTCTAAATGAAGTGCCTGTTAAAAAAATAGGACTACCATCTGATATAGCTAAATGTATACTTTTTTTAGAAAAAAATTCTTATATTACAGGTCAAATCATACAAATCAATGGTGGTTGGAATATATAACTTAAAAAAATCAACTGATTCTTAATCAGTTGATTTTTTTTTATTATTATATTTTATTAAATTATTTGTTCAATGCTTCTACTACTTCTTCTACATCTATTCCATGTACCATGCATGCTTCTTCAATTGTTTCATCTTGTGAAGCTGGACAACCAACGCAATGCATCCCTGCATCTAACAATATATCTACCTTTTCTGGAGCTACTTCTAATAATTCTCCTATTTTCATATCTTTCTCAATTTTCATATCTTTATTTTAGATGATTTTTATCATCTTATACTCCTTATAATATTTAGGTTTTTATGGTTTTACCTATAAACCTTTACTTCATATTTAAAAATATATTTTTAGTAACTTAAAATATTTTATCATAAATTTTCAAAAAAGTATAGACAAAATAAAAAATATGTTGTATAATGGTAAATATTGGAAGGAGTGATTATATATTTTAACACTTATCGATTTATTTTTTATAAATCTAATAATCAATTGTCTCATAAGTTTTGGTTCAATTTATAGCATAATTCAAATTATATTTTTTCACAATCTACAAGGTTCAAAACTAAAACTAAAATTAAAAAAGAAGGAGGAAATTTAATAATCTACATTGTATTTTTTACCTATTATATTTTCATTCATTATAATTTTTTTAGAAATTAATCTGTATAAATCCATATTAACATCTTATAATATAAGCTATTACAGTCATTTTAAGATATTTAATTTTCTATTACAAGACCCGTTTTTATGGAATATTACTAAAATCGTTTTTATAATTACCTCAATATTTTCTATAATTTTCCTAACTCTTTTTTGGTTTTCATTTTTTAGAATAAAAAAGAAAAAATCTATAATTCAAAAATATGCCCCTACATTTGGCATTTTAGTTGGTATTGATGAAAATGATAATAAAATTTATATTCCAGAAAAAGGTTTATATCAAAACATTCTAATTACGGGCACGATAGGTTCCGGAAAAACTTCATCAGCATTATATCCTTTTACAAAACAACTTATGAAGTATAATTCATACAATAGTGATAAATTAAGCTTTTTAATACTTGATGTTAAAGGAAATTATTATCTAAAAGTTTTAGAATTTGCTAAGGAATTCCACAGATTAAATGATGTAATTATAATAGAACTTCGGTGGTAAATATACATATAATCCGCTTGACAAGCCTAACTTGAAAGCTTCTGTTCTTGCCAATAGACTAAAAGAAATATTAATGTTATTTTCCCCCAATAACTCAGAATCTTATTGGTTAGATAAATCAGAACAAATTTTAGAAGCTTGTATAAAGTTTTGTAGAATTTACAATGATGGATATGTCACTTTTGAAGAACTCCACAATTTAGTTATTGATAAATCTTACTTTGAAGAAAAGATTTCTATAGCAAGAGAAAAATTTTTATCTAATAAATTATCTAAAGATAATATATTTGACTTGTATAGCTCAATCAATATTTTAGAAAAAGATTACTTTTCCCTAGATGATAGAACTTATAATCTTTTAAAGTCTGAAATAACAAGAATAACTAATTGCTTTGTTTCAAGTCTAGATGTCAAAAATACTTTTTGCCCTTCAAAAGAAAATGAAAGTTTTTTTGGATTTGAAGATGTTTTAAAAAATGGAAAAATAGTAGTCTTAAATATGAATATATCAGAATTTAAAAATTTATCTAAAATTATAGCAACATATTTAAAACTTGACTATCAAACAGATATTTTAAAACAACTGTCTAAAAAAAATAATAAAATAAAGCCTTCCGTATTTATATCAGACGAATATCAAGAATATGTCACTTCTTCCGATGCTTCATTTTTTTCTCAAAGTAGAGAATCAAAATGTATTAATATTATTGCGACTCAAAGTTATACATCTATACTAAATACTTTAAATAATCAATATTCTACAAAGGTAATTATTCAAAACTTAGTAAATAAATTATGGTTTAGATGTGATGATATTTTTACAATTGAAGATATACAGAAACAAATAGGGAAAGAAGAAAAAGAAAAATTTTCAAAATCTTTTTCTGAAAACTCTAAAGAAAGTTTTTATAATTATTTAGCTAAAAACTTTGTATCCATAGACTCAAATATTTCTGAAAGTGTTAATTCCTATACTCAATTTGATTTTAAATATGATTACAAATTTTTTACTCAAGAACTAACTACTTTTAAATCTTTAGCATTTCTATCAGATGGATCTAAAATTCTTAAACCCATGAAGTTAAAAATGATACCTTATTTTAAAAATGAAGAAAAATAAAATTTTAATTGTTTTACGAAAAATAATCAAAAATTAAAGGAGGTTAATTGATTGAATTTTTATAAAATAAAAAAAATTAATAAATTTAATATAAAAAAATATAAAAAAAATCATTTTTTTAATCAAATTAGCAAAAAAATTCACTTTTTTTATCAAAATAATAAAATAATTATTAAAAAAATATTTTTTATATTATTTATTATATTTCCAATAATTTTTTTACAAAATAAAACATTTGCTGCTACACCAAAAATTGTAAATACCTTAACAAAAGCATTTGAAAATATTGAAGACTGGTTTTTAAAATTAGCTACTCCGGCTGCTGCCGTAGCTGTTGGTGTTGGAGTTTTTATGAAAAAATTTAGTTTTGGCGATGAAGAAAGAATTAGAACTGCAAAAAAAATAATTAAAGGCTCTTTATTTTCTTATGCTTTTTTACTCGCTTTAGATTTAATTTTGCAAGCGATTAAATCTTTAATTTAATTATTATTATTTCTATATTATTTTATTATTTATTATTTATTTATTTCATTAATTATTAATTATTTATTATTTTTTATTGTTTTTTAGGAGGAAATTTGGAACAATCTGAAATTATTGATTTAATTATAGAAACAATTAATACTATTTTTAATAATATTTTTTCTTCCATAGATAATAATATTTACACTAATTTAGATAGAGTAGCATTTATTGATTCAAGCATATTATCTAATTCTTTTTTTGAAAAAATAATTGGTTTAAATGGAAAAAATGGATTTATATATTTAACTGATGCACTTTTAGTTGGCATAGCAATATTTTATTGTGTAAAATTATACCTTTCACATTTTACAGGGTCAAATATAGAAAAACCATATCAATTTATTTTTAAATTATTAATTTTTTCGATTTTAGTTAATTTTTCTTATTTTTTAATGGAAAATGTACTTTACTTAAATAATCTATTTTCATCATCAATTCAAGAAATCGGAAAAAGTATATTGGGTTCTGAAATATCTTTTTCTGAATTAGTTGCAAAATTAAATACTACAATATCAATTGGTGAATCATCATTAGATATATTTTCATTGGATGGTATACTCAAAAGCTTTATTAGCGTTGGATTAGTAAACTTACTCTTTACATATTCTTTACGATATGTATTAGTAGAAGTACTTATTCTCTTTTCACCATTTGCTTTGCTTAGTTCAATTACTTCTTCAACAATATGGATTTTTCGTTCATGGGCAAAATGTTTATTTTCTTTACTAATTCTTCAATCTTTTTTTCCATTAATTATTATGATTATATTTTCTATTGATGAACAAAATAAAATTTTAATTGTATCAGGAATTCTACTATTATCAAAAATGAATAGTTATGTTCGAGAATTATTTGGTGGACTAAGTGTTGATGTTTCTGGTAGATTTACAAATATTATGTCAATGCTAAAAAAATAATTTTCTTAGGAACTTAAAAAAAATATTAAAAAGGATTAAAATAATATGAAATATATTTTTCCAACAAATTATAATTTTAAAAATAAAATTCTAGGGATAATTGATTATCCAACTATGATATTTAATATAATTTTTTTTCTTATTGTATTTTTTATTTTTAATACAATTTTTAAATCTTTAAACCTAAAAATTATATTTATTGTTATTTTTTATTTTCCAATTTTTCTTTTTAGTATAATCGGATTTAATCATGAGAATATATTATACTGTTTATTTTACATTATAAAATATTTTATAAAGCCTAAAATTTATTTATACAAATAGTTGTAAAAGCCGATTTATAATGATATAATTTGATTTACAAAAGATACAAATAAGTCTTTTTAAGCTTTACGAAATGGAGATTAATAAATATGAAATTAGAACAAAACGATTCATCATTAATTTTTTCTCAAACTAATATACCCGATGTATTTTTTACTGAATATTTGTCGCAGGCCAGTGGTGATTATGTTAAAGTATATTTATATTTATTTTTCTTATCAAAATATAATAAAGACATAAAAATAAATGATTTATCTAAAAAACTAGAACTTCCTTTAAAGGTAATTCAAGATGCTATAAAATACTGGGAAGATATTGGTTTACTAATTAGAAAGAATCAAGGTTTTATTGTTGCAAATCTTCAAGACATTGAACTTAACAAAGTTTATAAGCCTAAAGTTTCATTGTCTTCTACTGATTTAAAAAAGATCGCAGAAAGTAAAAGTCGTGCTACCGCTATTGAAACAATTAATAATGAATTTTTTCAAGGAGTAATGTCACCATCTTGGTATGGAGATATTGATTTATGGTTTAAAAAATATGGCTTTGATGAAGAAGTTATGATTGCATTATTTAGATATTGTTTTAATAAATCAGCTTTGCACAGATCTTATATATCTACGGTTGCTGAGGCTTGGAATAAAAATAATATAAAAACTTTCTCTGATTTAGATTTATACTATCAAAAACAAGAAAAAGTAAAATCTATAGCTAATATTATTAAGAAAAAACTAAGATTATCTAGAAACTTATCCGAATATGAAGAAGCATATATCTCAAAATGGACTATTACCTATAATTATGAAATGAATATAATTGAAATTGCCTTAAAAAAGACTACTTCAAAATTTAATCCAAGTTTTGAATATATAGATAAGCTTTTAACTGATTGGCATGAAAAAGGGCTTAACACAGTTGATAAAATTACAATATATATGGAAAATCAAAAAAATAAGCCTATACAAAAAAATGAAAAAAATAAAAAGAGTAGCTTTTCTCAAAGAACATATGATAACCTAAACAATTTTTATAGCAATATCTAAAAAGACTTTAAATACTATAAATATATAATAAGAGGTGGTGATTATATTTGAATACTGATAACCTAAAGTCTCTTTTAATAGAATATAATCAAAAGAGATCTACGGCTATTTCTAATGCAAGGCAAAAAAAATTTAATTTATACGCCCAAATACCTGAATTAGAAAAAATCGATAATGATATAAATACTTTATCTATAAAATCTATTAAATTAGTTCTTACTTCTCAAAATAATAAAAAAATTATAGATGACTTAAAGAAGCAAATTTCTGATTTAAGAAAGAAACGATTACAAATTTTAAAGAATCATAATCTTTCTACTAAGGATTTAGAACCAAAATTTGAATGTAATAAATGTAATGACACTGGTTATATAAAATTACCAAGTGGTGAATCTACTTTGTGTAACTGCATAAAACAAAAATTATATAATATGGAATATAACAATTCTAATATTTATGATTTAAAAAATCAAACTTTTAAAAATTTTAAGTTAGATTGTTATTCTGACATTGTTAATAAAGAAAAGTACAATAAAGATATTTCGCCTAGACAAAATATGATAGCTATTAAGAAAATATGCGATAATTTTATTGATAATTTTGATTCTCCTGATGAATTAAATTTATTGTTTTGTGGTAGTCCTGGACTTGGAAAAACTTTTTTATCTTCTTGTATAAGTAATGAATTAATTTCAAGAGGAAAAACTGTTTTATATCAAACTGCTCCAATAATGCTTGATAATATTATTGATTATAAATTTGGAAAAACAGATAAAAATATTTGTAATATTATTAATTCTGTCGACTTGCTTATCATAGATGATTTGGGAACAGAAACAATTAATAGTTTAAAAAACACAGAATTATTTAATATTATTAATAATAGACTTTTAAATCAATCAAATAAAATTACGAAAACTATTATTTCAACAAATCTTTCACTTCAAGATATGTATGATATTTATGAAGAACGTATAATTTCTAGAATCATAGGAAATTATAATGCATGTTACTTTTTTGGAGATGATATTAGAATAAAGAAGAAAATTAAAGCTTAAATTATCGTAATTTAATTAAATATATATTATAAAATTTTATAAAAAATCATTATATATTTATTTTTCTAATATTTTTACATATAATAAAAAACCCGGATAATAATTCCGAGTTTTTTAATTTTTATTCTAGATTTTTGCTTTCATTTGTATCTTTAGTTATTTCTTCAACTTCTTTTTCTTCTTGCACTTTTTCTATGCTAACTACTTTTCCACCATCTGATGTTCTCATTAAGGTTACACCTTGAGTATTTCTTCCTAAAACACTTATTTCATTAGCTTTTATCCTAATTACTATTCCACTATCCGTAATCATTAAAACATCGTCTTCTTCATCAACTATTCTAATTCCAACAATGTCCCCTGTTTTAGGAGTTACCTTATATGTTATTACTCCTTTTCCACCTCTTGTTTGTACTCTATATTCTTCAAGTTCAGTTCTTTTTCCGAATCCATTTTCTGTAATTGCAAGTAAAGTTTCTTTATTATTTTCATTAATTGATTCCATTCCAATAACTATATCTTCTTTATCAAGTCTCATTCCTATAACACCTTGTGCAGATCTACCTACTGGTCTTACATCTTTTTCACTAAATGTTATACTCATTCCTTTTTTAGTAACCATTACTATATTGTTATTTCCATCTGATAATCTAACATCAATTAATTCATCATCTTCTTTTAATGTTATAGCAATTAATCCTGTTTTCTTTCCTGAGTTGTATTCAATTAATGGTGTTTTCTTAATTAATCCCTGTTTTGTAGCCATTAATAAATATTGATTTTCATTAAATTCTTTTATTGGAATAACTGCTGTTATCTTTTCTCCGCCTTCTAATGATAATAGATTTACAATAGCAGTACCCCTAGTAGTTCTTCCTGCCTCTGGAATTTCAAATCCTCTTAATTTGTATAATTTTCCTTTATTACTAAAGAATAATACAATGTCATGTGTAGAAGCTGTAAAGATTTGTTTTACAAAATCTTCTTCCCTTGTTGCCATTCCTGTTATTCCTTTTCCGCCTCTTCTTTGACTCTTATATGTATCTAATGGCATTCTTTTTATATATCCAAAATGAGTTAAAGCAATTACTGTTTGTTCTTCTTGAATAAGGTCTTCATCTTCAAATTCATCTTCTGCTGCAACTAATTTTGTTTTTCTTTCATCGCCATATTTTTCAATCATTTCAAGAGATTCTTCTTTAATAATATCATCAACTAATTTTTCATTTGCTAAAATTTCTCTCAAATGTGCAATTAATTTCATTAATTCTTGATATTCTTCTTCTATTTTTTCTCTTTGCAAACCTGATAAAGTTTTTAATCTCATGTCTAATATTGATTGTGCTTGAATATCATCTAATCCAAATCTTTGCATTAATTGTTCTTTAGGATCATCATAAGAATTTCTTATAATTCTAATTACTTCATCAATATTATCAATTGCTATTCTTAAACCTTCTAATATGTGTGCCCTAGCTAATGCTTTATCTAAGTCAAATTTTGTTCTTCTTATAATAATATTTTTTCTGTGTTTAATATAATTATCTAAACACTCTCTTAATGTTAGTATTTTGGGAACATTATTTTCCAATGCTAGCATTATAATTCCGAAAGAGTTTTGCATTTGTGTATTTTTATATAATTTATTTAATATTACTTTTGCATTTACATCTCTTTTTAATTCAATTACAACTCTAACTTTTTCTTCTCTATCAGATTCATCTCTTACTTCTGATATTCCTTCTATCTTTTTATCCCTAGCTAATTGGTTAATATCTACAATAAGTTTAGCTTTATTTACTTGATATGGTAATGAAGAAACAATAATTCTTTGTTTATTTCCCTGCATTTCTTCAATTTCTGCTTCTGCTCTTAAAATTATTTTTCCTTTACCTGTTAAATATGCTTCTTTTATTCCTTCTCTTCCTAAAATAGTAGCACCTGTTGGAAAATCTGGTCCTTTTACTATTTTTAAAAGTTCTTCATCAGAAATTTCCTCATCTTTTTCTTTGTATTCAACCATTTTAACTACGGCATTTAAAACTTCTTTTAAGTTATGTGGAGGAATATTAGTTGCCATACCTACAGCAATTCCTGAAGAACCATTTACAAGTAATGCTGGAAGTTTAGCAGGCAATACAGTTGGTTCTTGTCTTATTCCATCAAAGTTAGGCATAAAGTCTACTGTATTTTTTTCAATATCTGTAAGCATTGTTTCTGCAATTTTTGACATTCTTGCTTCAGTATAACGATATGCAGCAGCGCCATCACCATCAATAGATCCAAAATTTCCATGTCCATCAATTAGTGGATATCTAAGTGAGAAATCTTGCGCAAGTCTTACCATTGCATCATAAACAGATGAATCACCATGAGGATGATATCTACCTAAAACGTCACCAACTGTTGTAGCTGATTTTCTATATGGCTTGTCCGTTGTTAATCCATCTTCATACATTGTATATAAAATTCTTCTATGAACAGGTTTTAAACCATCTCTAACATCTGGTAAAGCACGTTGAACAATAACACTCATAGCATAATCAATGTATGCTGTTTTCATTTCTTCTTGAATATCTCTATTTATTATCTTCTCTTGATTGTTGTCTGTTCCTTCATTCTCGTCCATTTATATACCTCTTCCCTTGCTATTTTTACCTTTTCATTATACTAAAACACATAAAAAAAAGCAAGCAAAAATTTATAAAAAATGTACCTTTATATGTTATTTTTGTACCTTTTCTATATATTGTATATCTATCTTTAATAATCCTTTCTTGCATATATTATAATTATATAAGTTTATTTGCTAACTCAACTTCTTCATCAGTCAAATTGAAATCTCCATTTTTATTTTTTATTAATGTATGCAAATTTTCTATTCTTCTAATTTCCTTTATTGTATTTTCTAATGGTAAAACATCTTTTATTGTATCTTTAATTTTTCTATATTCCCTCTCCATTCCACTAAAATCATGATTTTTATAATAATCTTTCCAGTTTGTCGAATATTTACTTAATTTTTGTATTGAATTAATTTGTGTATCAAAATTTTCTTCTATATTATTACTAATTGTATCTAAAATAACATTTTTACCTTTTTTTATGATATTTCCTATTTCATTAGATACTTTTCCGGATTTAGTTATAAAATTAATTCCCTTATCTAAAAAATTTGATACATTATCTAATAATCCTCCAGATTTTACTACATTTCTTGCTTGTTCAATATTTTCAAATTTTCCTGTAAAAATTCCTAATGCGCTTTTCCCTAAATCTATCGCTGATGAGATTGCTTTCTTTACGCCAGCAGAAAATCCATTATTTAAAATTGCATCTTTTATATCAATAACTTGATTTTCAATCAAATCTGGTAAAAGGATTCTTAAGCCTGTGTCTAACCCAAAATTTATAACCTTTCCTAAAGTTGAATTTAAAAAATTATTTTGTATATTTTCTGTTACTAATTCAGTAGATATACTGTTTTCTAGTGTATTTGCTAATTCCAAATTTTCTCCTTTCTTTATTAATTTTTTATAATAATTATTAATTTATAATTTTAAAAATTTTATTATTTTTTTCTTACGATTTTTCTTCTAATATACTTAATATTTTTTTCTATTTGTTTATTTTTTATATTATTTCTATTAATTGCTAAATCATAATAATCACTAAGTTTTATTTTCCCTAAGATATTATAACTTCTAAACAATTCTTTTAAAACTCCATCATCTATAGAATTTTTTGTCCATTTATTAAAAATAATATTTATTTTTTCTTTCTGAATATTATATTGTTCTACATAAATATCTAATAATTTTTGAGTCTTTTTTATTTCTAGTAAATTTGAACCTGATATAAAAATTATATTTTCTGATATTTTTATAATCTCCGATGTATACTCTAATAAATAATCTGATGCTGTATCAATTATTATATAATCATACTCTCTTTTTAGATTATCTATAATGTTAATTAACTTATTAGGACTAATTTGATAATTTAAATTAAATATTATATTTATTCCTGATAATAAATCTATATTATATTTAGATTTTATAATAAATTTGTTTATTTCAAAATCTTTTTCATTATAAACATTATTTATTTTTTTATAGTTTTTTGAATTTTTTTCAGAATTATTATAATTTTTTTGAAAAATAATATTATTTTTCTCCTGAATTTTAAAATTTTTTTCTTTTTTTATTCCTAATAAATTATATATACTATCATTAAATGCATCAAAATCAATAATTAATATTTTTTTATCTATTATATTGTTAGCTAGTGTAATAGAAAAGATACTTTTTCCAACTCCATTAGGACCTAAAATTGAAATTATCCTTCCATCTTTTGTTCTCACATTAAAAAAATCATTTATTGGTAAAGTTACCTTACTATATACACTATCTTTTTTGAAAATTATATTTAAAATATCATTTTTATTAAAATTTTCTATTTTTCTATAAATATTTTTAGATATTTCATTATTATTATAATTTTTTTTTGATATTAATATAATTTTTATTTTATTATTTATTTCTTTTATTTTTTCTAATAATTCACTTAATTTTATATTTCCCGATAATTCATCATTAATAATTATATAATCAATATTTTTATTATCTTCTAAAAATTCTAAAATTCCTTCTTTATATAAAATATCACCGCATAAAACTTCTAAATTTTCATCTTTTAATTGCTCATTTACTTCTGAATTTCCTATTGCCGTAACTATTTTTTTAATTATTACCACCTCCAATTATTTCTTTTTCAAAATCAGCTGACTCTATTTTTACTGAAATATGTTCTTTTCCAACAAACATAACACATTCTCCCCTTCTTAAAGAATTCACTTCTACTTTTTCTTTTTCTGAGATATTCAAATATTTTTCTAATACTCGTAGATTTTCTTCTTCTAGATTAAAAAAGGTTTTTATTTCTGAATTATTTAATATGCTTCTTCCATAAGTTCCATTTTCTAAACTAAATAAATCCGATACGTCTTGAGTTATTGCAATAGCACTTCCTCCATATTTTCTTATTGTTTTAAAAATTTTATAAATAAAACTTGCAACTTCCTTGTTTGAAGTTACTCCAATTAGTTGCCATATTTCATCTAAATAAATACTTTTCTTTATATTTCTATCTTTTTTTATTTTATCCCAAAATAATTCTGTAAATAAAAATAGACCATATTTAATATTTTCTTCTCCTAATTCATATATATCTGCAATAATTAATTTGTCATTAATTCTAACATTTGTATGATTATTGAAATACCTAAATGAACCTTCCACAAATGGTTTTAATTTTATTTTCATATTTCCTTCTAATTCATTGTATAAATCAGTTAAAATTGGCATATCCTCTGTTCTTTTAAATTTTCCATTTTTATATAAGCTTTTATCTTCAAACGTTATTCCCTTCTTTTCATAGGTTTTTATTATTTTTTCTTCTAAAATAGCTTTCTCTTTTTCATTTACTTCTCCAAAAATTAAGTTAAAAAATCCCAAAATTTTATTTATTTTTGTAGATAAATACCCTTTTTGTTCATCTTCTAAGCTTTCTTCTCTTATATCAAAAATATTAATATAATTTTCTGAACTTGGTCCTATTTTTATAATTGATGCATTTAATTTTTTTGCAATACTATCATATTCTCTATCCGGATCAATAACATATTGTTCTAGTCCAAATAAACTATTTCTTAAAATCATTAATTTGGTAAAAAATGATTTTCCAGAGCCACTTGT
This sequence comes from uncultured Clostridia bacterium, assembly GCA_947588945.1. GTDB lineage: Bacteria > Bacillota > Clostridia > TANB77 > CAG-508 > CAG-793. The sequence continues at coordinate 26,052 of CANPZY010000009.1, read as the reverse complement.
GCCAAATATACACATATTAGAATTTTTATATTTATTCCTGTCATATTTATCTAAAAAAATCAATGAATTATTATATACATTAGTTCCAATAAATATGCCATTTTCATCAAATATAGATGATGATAAAAATGGATATGTAGCCGGAACTGAATTTGTAAGTATATTTCTCTTTGTAACTTCCTTTACATCTTTATCATTTTGCATAAATGGTAAACACGACCTAAAAGTCTGCTCTTGTCTAAAATAAGCTCTTTTTGATTGCATTCCCTTGCTTCTAAGCATTCCCTCAATTTTATTTAATTTATTTTCTAGATCTCTTTTATCCCTAGAAAAAGTTGTGACATATGTATATATAAATAAAAGTTCTTCATTATTTATCTGCAATTCTTTTCTAATGTATTTTGCATCATTATAAGTAAATGCTGCTATTTCATAATCTTGTCTTGCTTTTCCGATTTTTTCTAAGTCAACTCCAACATTTCCAATATTATATGTTAAATCCTTTATAACCTTATATGTATCTTGTTTTTCATAATATATTGATATATAAATATTTTCATCTGTATCAATTATATTTTGAAAAATTAAATCATTTTGTTCTCTTATATAATTTACAATTAATAAGCTTGAATAGTATATTCCATCAATTTCAATATATTTAGGATTATTTAAGTTTATATAAGATGGACTTAAATAATCCTTATCATTAAATGTTCCTCCTATATAATTATCTATAAATATCACCTCTTTTGTTTTTTAAAATTTTTTTGAATTAAAAAATGAATATAAAATATCTATTATTTGTTTTTCTTCTGTGAATTCAGATACAAAATTTCCACATCTTCCAAATAAATCTTTTATTTTTAAATAATTACTTTCTAAATTTTGTATTTTTACACTTTCATTTTCTTCGGATGGTGGACTTTTTAAGATTAGATAAAATTTTTTATTAGAGGACTTTTTATTTTTTACAAAATAATTTATATAATTAATATATTTTTCTTTTATTTCTGGATATAAATTATTTTCCTTTAATTTATTAATATGATTTTTTAAATCCTCTTTTTGACTTTGAATCATAATCTGAAAATTAAAATCACAGCTTTTAAATAAATTTTTATAAGAATTTAAAATTGCCTCTTTTTCTAAACTAGATTTTAGAATATAGTTTATTGGATTTATATTTAGAATTTTTATATAGGAGGAATCTTTCATTTTTATAATTCCTTTATCTAAAATCTCTGCAAAAGGCAACCACTCTTGAACAGAATTTATTTGTTCAACCTTCATTTTTCTCCTTTCTCAATTTTTATTTTACATTATTTACCATATTTTGTCAATACATTTTGTAAAAATAATTGGTATTTTTTTACAATTTTTTGTTAGTACATAGCAAAAAAAGGTAGTTGCCCCATGCAACTACCTTTTTAATTTTTTTTTTTTGAATTCATACGACTTAATTTTAGCTTTCGCTAAAATTATAATAACATCTTTTTTTTTTATTTGTCAACTAAAATATTTTTTCTCTTCTTATTTTTCAAAAATTACATTTAATTTTTTTTTATAATATATAAGTTATATATCTAAGTTCTTTACAAATTTTGCATTTTTCTCAATAAATTCTCTTCTAGGTTCAATATCATCACCCATTAAGATATTAAATATTTCATCTGCTTTTATTGCATCTTCCATAGTAACTTTAACAAATATTCTATTTTGTGGATCCATTGTTGTTTCCCATAATTGTTCTGGGTTCATTTCTCCTAAACCTTTATATCTTTGAATAGAAACATTATCTCTACCTATCTTTTCAAGTTCTTCATCCAATTCTTCATCTGTATAGCAATAAACATCTTTTATACCTTTTTTAGAAACTTTATATAGAGGTGGTTGTGCTAAAAATACATGTCCTTGTTCTATTAAGGGTCTCATATATCTAAAGAAGAATGTTAATAATAATGTTCTAATATGTGAACCATCAACATCGGCATCAGCCATAATTACTACTTTTCCATATCTAATTTTATTTACATCAAAATCAGCACCGATTCCTGCTCCAATAGCTTGAATTACTGGTTTTAATTTATCATTATTATATATTTTGTCTGCTCTTGATTTTTCAACATTAAGCATTTTTCCCCATAAAGGAAGAATTGCTTGTGTTCTTCTATCTCTACCCTGTTTTGCACTTCCGCCTGCAGAGTCTCCCTCGACTATATATACCTCACATTCATCTGCATTTTTACTACTGCAATCTGCTAATTTTCCAGGCAATGTTGTAACTTCTAAAGAGTTCTTTTTTCTAACAAGCTCTCTTGCTTTTCTTGCAGCTTCCCTAGCTCTTGAAGCACTAACACATTTTTCCAAAATAGCTTTAGCAACAGCTGGATTTTCTTCTAAATATGCTGATAAAACATCTACTACTGCAGCTTGTACAACTCCTGTTACATTACTATTTCCTAATTTTGTTTTTGTTTGTCCTTCAAATTGAGGGTCTTTAACTTTTACGGATACAACTGCTGTAAGACCTTCTCTAATATCTTCACCCTGTAAATTAGAATCTTTTTCTTTTATAATTGAGTGTGATCTTGCATAGTCATTAAATACTTTTGTTAAAGCTCTTTTAAATCCCTCTAAATGTGTTCCACCTTCAATTGTATTAATATTATTTACAAATGAATATATGCTTTCACTATATGCTGTTGTATATTGAAGTGAAACTTCTACTGGTACATCTCCTGATGTTTTTTCTATATAAATCGGATCTTTATTTATTGCTTCTTTATTTTTATTCAAAAATTCTACAAAAGAACGTAATCCACCTTCAAAACAAAATTCTGCTTTTTTTGGTGTTTCCTCTCTTAAGTCTTCTATACTTATACTTAATCCTTTTGTTAAAAATGCTATTTCTCTAAATCTCTCCTCTAAGACTTCATAATCATAATCTAATGTTTCAAAAATTGTATCATCTGCCAAAAATCTAACTTTTGTTCCTGTTTTATCTGAATCTCCTATTCTCTCTAGCTTTTGAACAGTTTTTCCTTTTTCAAACTTCATAGTGTAGATTCCACCATCTCTTTGAATTGTTACTTCAACCCAATTAGAAAGAGCATTTACAACAGAAGCACCAACACCATGTAATCCACCAGATACTTTATATCCACTATCTCCACCAAATTTTCCACCTGCGTGAAGAACAGTATAAACTGTTTCAGCAGCTGAAATGTGAGTTTTTGGGTGAATATCAACTGGGATTCCTCTACCATCATCTTCAACGCATATAATATTTCCAGGCTCTATTTGTATTGTTATTTTATCACAATATCCAGCTAAAGCTTCATCAACACAGTTATCAACAATTTCATATACTAAATGATGTAGACCTCTTATAGAAACACTTCCTATATACATTCCAGGTCTTTTTCTAACTGCTTCTAGTCCTTCTAAAACTTGAATTTGATTAGCTCCATACTCGTGATCTACTTTTTCCATACTTATTTTCCTTTCTGAGTTATTGATGTAATATATATCATTCCAAATAATGGATATTATTAAAATTTATTATCAATTCATTTTTATTTATATTTCTTAAAATTATTTATTTTCTACCATATTAGTTTATTTTTATTTTTGAAATTTGTCAAGTGTTTATTTATTTAAATTTTAATTTTGTGTATGTCTATAACGTGCAATTAATTATACAATATTCATTCATTTTTAATTTTAAATATATAAATACAATATTTTGCAGTTGTGCGTAGCGACTAAGTGCATAGCACGCGAATTGAGCGAAATTTGCAAGCAAATTTCTAGCGACAACAAGCAACAAAATATATTGTATTTATATTTAATAAAAAAATTATATTTCTTCTACTTTTCCTTTTATAATTTGATATGACTTACTATTTTTAATATCAATATTTTTAGTACAGGTAATTAAAACTTGTATATCCTCTATATTTGACAAAAATTTAGAAATTCTTTTTTCATCTAGTTCTGACATAAAATCATCTAATAATAAAATTGGATACTCACCTATTTCATCATAAATTACCTTTAATTCTGCTAATTTCAATGATAAAATTGCTGTTCTATTTTGTCCTTGTGAACCAAAGACATTAATTTCTTCTTCATCTATATAGACTTTAAAATCATCCCTATGTGCTCCAACACTTGTAAATCCTCTAATTTTATCTATTTCTCTATTCTTTCTCAATTTTTCTAAATACTCTTCTTTTGTTGTGCAATTAGATACAAATTTAATTTTTATATCTTCATTAGTAATTTGAGAATGAATTTCTTTTATCTTATCTTTTATTTTTTCAATATATTCTTTTCTATATTTGTAAACCTCTTCCCCGTACTCTGCAAGCTGTTCATCCCATATTTCAAGCATTTCATCTTTTATAATTTTTTCTTTTAAATAATTATTTCTTTGTTTTAAATTTTTTAGATACATATTTAACTTGTATATATATCTTGGCCTTAACTGTCCTATCATCATGTCTAAGAATCTTCTTCTCTCCTCTGGTCCATCTTTTAAAATATTTATATCATCTGGAGTAAAAATTACTAAATTAATATTGCCTAAAATTTCACTAAGTTTATTTAATTTAACATCATTTACAAAAACATTTTTTTTATCACTAATATTAAATTTTATAATGCCGTCTCTATCTTTTTTTTCAAATTCTAACTCAATATTTGCAAAATCTTCATCTTTTTTTATCATTTCTTTTTCTTTATTTGTTCTAAAAGATTTTCCAAATGCACACAAAAAAACGGCCTCTAAAATATTTGTTTTTCCTTGAGCATTATCTCCAAAAAAAATATTAATTCCTTTATCAAAATTTATTTCTTGAGATTCATAATTTCTAAAATTATAAATTTTAATTTTCTTTAAGTACATTTTTTCTCCATAATATCCACATTCTAATAATAGAATGTGGATAACTACTTTAATTTTTTAATTTAATTGGTAATATCATATATTTGTAATCTCCCTCATCTTCTACACTTCTAATTATACAAGGAGAAATACTTGTTCCAAAATCTATAAATACTTCTTCATCATCAATATTTCTAAATACATCTAAGAAATATTTTGGATTAAATCCTGCTTCTAAATTTTTTCCTTCAGTATTTAGATATAACTCTTCTTTTGCATCACCTGTTTGATTTGTACATGAAATAGTTACTTTTCCAACATCTATTGCAACTTTTACTGGATATTTCTTTTCTTTTTCTATGCTAGATGATGATATTAAACTAATTCTTTCAAAACAGTTTGCTAAAACACTTCTATTTACTCTTACTCTCGTTTCCCATTTATCTGGAATAACACTAGAATAATTTAAAAATTCTCCATCTAATAATCTAGTTACTATTTTACAATTTTCTATTTCAAATAAAGCTTGATTTTTAGCAATTCCAATTTTAACACTATCAAATGAATCTAATAATATTTTATTAATTTCTGTTAAAGTTCTTCCTGGAATTACTGCTGTAAAATCATTTGTTTTTGTTTGTAAAAATTTATTTTTCCATGCTAATCTAAATCCATCTACAGCTACTACATTTAATTTATTATTTTTTACTTCAAATAAACATCCTGTAAAAATTGGTCTATTTTCTTCTGTACTAATTGCAAAAATAGTTTTTCTTATCATATCTTTTAATGTATTTTGTTCAATTTCAACAGAATTTTCAACATTTATTTCTGGAAGTTCTGGAAATTCTTCTGGATTCATAGTTGCTAATTTATATAAAGAACCTTCACACTCTATTACTAATAAATTATTATCATTTACTTCAATTTTAATTTCCGTATCTGGTAATTTTCTAATAATTTCACTAAACATTGTTGCATTAACAACTGTTGCTCCTTGTTCTGTTACATTACATTCATTAATAATATATTCTATTCCTAACTCCATATCATAACATGTAAATTTTATATCATTATCATTAGTTTGAATAAGTATTCCTTCTAAAATTGGCATTGTAGTTCTAACAGCTACAGCTTTTGTTACGGAATTAATAGCTTTAAGTAATTTTTCTTTATCACAAATAAATTTCATTTTTTTGTCCTTTCTTATATAATAATATAAATATATATAGTAGTAGTAATAGTAGGTCCTGTGGATTTGGTGGAAAACTCATCTAAATCTTTAAATGCCTACGGAAATCGATGTTGATAAATTTGTGGAAAAATAAATAAGTTATTCACACTATTAAATAATTTATCCACATAAGGTATTTTTACACATTTTTTCTACACGTTTTCAACAAGGGTATGTGGATAATCAATGTGTTTATTCCGTAAGTAAATTTTAATAAATTTTTATCAAACAAAAATTTTACAAACAGAAATTTTATTAATAAGCATTTTTGCTTGATATTGTAATTAGTTTTTAGAAAGTAGTATGTTTTTCACACTTTCCACAATTTGTTTTGTATTCTTATAATTAGTCTTAATTTGACTTTCTATTTTATTGCAAGCATGCATTACCGTAGTATGATCTCTCTTTCCAAAGTCATTTCCTATCTGAGGCAAAGACATTTGAGCAACATTTCTGCATAAGTACATTGCAACTTGTCTTGGAAAAGTTACATCATTGGATCTTTTTGATCCTCTTAAATCTTGAGGTGAAACATCAAAATATTTTCCAACAACTTCTTGAATATAGTCAGACGAAATGACTTTATCTTGTGAAGCAACAATATCATTTATAGCTTTTTGAGCCATTTCCATTGTTATAGGACTACCTGTTAAAGTTGAAATTGTTGTAAGTTTATTAAGTATTCCTTCAAGTTCTCTAATATTTGATTCAACTCTAGTTGCTATCTCTGAAAGAATGTCATCGTTAATTATAATATTTTCAAGTTGCGTCTTTTTTCTTAAAATTGCTAAACGAGTTTCATAATCCGGACTTGATATATCAGCTATTACTCCCCAATCGAATCTTGACTTTAATCTATCTTCTAATAATTCTATATCTTTTGGTGGCTTATCACTTGATAAAACAATTTGTTTTCCAGCTTCATATAAAGTATTAAATGTGTGGAAAAATTCTTCTTGGGTACTTTTCTTGTTTGCAATAAATTGAATATCATCTATTAATAATACATCTATATTTCTGTATTTTTCTCTAAATTTTTCTGTAGATTGATCTTTTAATGCATTAATTAATTGGTTCATAAATGTTTCAGAAGTAACATATAAAATTTGAGCATTTGGATTATTTTCAAGAATTTGATTTCCAATAGCATGCATTAAATGGGTCTTCCCCAACCCTACTCCACCATAAATAAAAAATGGATTATATTTTGAACCTGGTGTTTCAGTAACGCCTATTGCTGCTGCTTGTGCAAATTTATTGTTACTACCAACAACAAATGAACTGAATGTATATTTTGGATTTAGTCCAGAATCTAAAAACATCTTCTTATTCCCTATTTTAGGAATTTGAGATAAAACATTATCTTCTTCATTATCTAATTTTATAAAAATTTTGCATTTTTTATTTGTAATAAAATTAAAGGTATTGGTCAATAAATCAATATATCTTGATTCTACTGTATCTCTTTGAAAGGAATTAGTTGCAGTTAGAACAATAACATTGTCATTAATACTTTTTAGTTCTAATGGCTGAATCCATGTTTCATATGTAATTACTGTTGTTTCTTCTTTTAATAATTCCTTTGCCTTATTCCAAAGGTCATTTATTGACTCATTAGACATATTTTTTCCCCTTTAGTTAATATTTTAATAAATAAATTAGATAATTTTTTATAAATAATAAAAAAAGTTATTTATAATATCCACATAATGTACAAAATGTGTGGAAATTTATTTAAATAACATCTTCTTTAGTTTCTTTTTTTACTCCTACATAATATCAAAATTAGACACAAATAGTCAAGAAAAAATAAAAAATAAAATAATTATTTTTTTATATTGTAAATTGTAGAAAATATTAATTTTTAATAAAATAATTTTTTTAAAATTTAAAACTAAAATCCTTAAAACTATTGACATAATTATTATAAAAAGGTATAATAATAACTGCGATTATAATTATCTATAAGCAATAGAAAGTGGAGGTACAATAATGAAGAGAACATATCAACCAAAAAAAAGACAAGCAAAAAAAGAACATGGATTCTTAAAAAGAATGTCTACTAAACAAGGAAGAAATGTAATAAAAGCAAGACGTGCAAAAGGTAGAAAAAAATTAAGTGCTTAAAGTGCGCATAAAATAAAGGTCACAAACATAAGTGACCTTTTTTAAGGTATAAGGTTGAATAAATAATATTATTCATAAAATTTTGTGCCTTATATAAGGAATTAAGGTATGAAAAAAATAAAAACTTTAAAAATGAACTATGAATTTAAAAATGTTTTTAATAAAGGAAAGTATTACATAGGAAAACAAGTTATTTTATATGATTTAAAAAATAAATATGATTATAACAGATTAGGTATTGCAATTAGTTCAAAGTTATGCAAAGCAGTAAAAAGGAATAAAATAAAAAGAAAAATAAGAGCAGTTTATCAAATACTAGAAAAAGATACTATAAAAGGACATGACTTCGTTTTTATATGGAATAAAAACGAAAATATAGAAAATCTTTCTTATGATGTTATTTATAATGATATAAAAAAAATGTTTTCAAAAATAGGAATATTAAAATGAAAAGATTCTTTATAAAAATAATAAACTTTTACCAAAGAAAAATATCTCCAATTCTACACAATTTAGGAGTAAATTGTAAATATTATCCTAGTTGTTCAGAATATATGAAACAAGCAATAGAAAAATATGGATGTATAAAAGGAATTTTTTTAGGTGTAATAAGATTATTTAAATGTAATCCATTTTCTAAAGGTGGGGTAGACTTATTAAAGTGAAAGGAGAGTATAAATGGCTTTTTTAGCAAATTTATTTGGATATGTACTGAATTTTTTGTATAATTTAGTGCAAAATTATGGATGGGCAATTATTATATTTTCTATTTTGTTAAAATTAGTGTTATTACCAATTACATTAAAACAACAAAAAACAATGAAAAAATCTGCAAAAATTCAAGAAGAAATGAATAGCATAAAAGTAAAATATAAAAATGATCCAGAAAAATTAAATAGAGAAACACTTGATTTATATAAAAGAGAAAAGATGAGTCCTTTTTCAGGATGTCTTAGTTCAATACTTCAATTACTTATATTTTTATCAGTATTTTATTTAGTTAGTAGACCTTTAACTTATATGAAAAAAGTTGATAGTACTGTAATTAATAATTATACTAATGAAATTAAAGAAAATGGAGAATTATCATCGTATCCAGAAATAAAAATAATAGAGAAAAAATCTAATGAAGATGAAAATGTTAATATTAATATGAACTTTTTAGGATTAGATTTAAGCAAAGTGCCAATGCAGAATTTGAAAGATTATAAAGTATATATTATTCCAATATTATATATTATAACGACATTTTTAAATATAAAATTATCTACTGCATTAACACAAAATCAAAATAAAGAAAAGAAAAAAGAAGTTAAAAAGGTAGATAAAAAAGATAAAGAAGAAACTACAGAAGATCAACTTGAAAGTATGCAACAAATGACAAATAGCATGAATTATATGATGCCAATTATGTCTATAGCAATTGCTATAATTGCACCATTAGGATTATCATTATATTGGTTTGTTAGCAACATATTACAATTATTAGAGAGAATAGTAATAAATAAAATATTTATAAAAAAAGAAGCGGAAGAATAAAAAAATAATTAAATTATATTTTATTATAAAAAGGGTATATTAACCTTAGGAGGGAAAAAAATGAAATCTGTAGTATCTGAAGGAAAGACGTCAACAGAAGCTATTAATAATGGATTAAAAGAATTAGGTGTAAGTAGGGAAGATGTAGATGTAAAAATTTTAGAAAATGAAGAAAAAAGAAGTTTTTATAGTATACTTTCACCAAGAATAGTAAAGGTTGAATTAACAGTAAAAGAAAATATTAGACCTAAAGAAGAAAAAATAAAACCAGTAATAAAAGAAGAAAGAATTTTAAGTGAAGAAGATTTTAATATAGCTAAAGAAGATTTAATAAAATTTTTAGATAGTTTTTCATCAGTATTTGGTGGATTAGAATATATAATAAATAAAAATAATAATTTAATTGAAATTATTATTAATGGTGAAAATTCAAGTAAATTAATTGGATATAGGGGAGACATTATAAATTCTATACAAACAATTTTAACTGCAATTGGAAATAAAAGAACTAGTGATAGAGTTAGAATTTCATTAGATATATGTGATTACAAGCAAAAAAGAGAAAATACTTTAAAGGAATTAGCAAAGAAATTAGAAAGAACAGTAATAAGAACTAGAAAAAAAATAGTTTTAGAGCCTATGACAGCTTATGAAAGAAAGATTATACATACTGAACTACAAAATAGTAAAAAAGTTATTACATATAGTATAGGTGAAGAACCTCATAGAAAATTAGTAATTGATATAAATAAATAATTAAAATAAAAAAATCGAAGTCAAAGTTCGAGATTTAGTTTTTAGAAACAATCTTACTTTGGCTTTTATTTAATTTTTTTAATAATAAAAAAATTAGTTTAAAAGAAAAATTAAATAATTAATTAAAATTAATAAAATAGAAAAAATTAATTACTAAAAGAATAAATAAAAATAATAAATTAAATAATTAAAAAATAAAAATAAATTAAATAATAAATATAAAATAATAAATAAAATAAAAATATAAATTAAAATTAATAAAAAATAGAAAGATAAAATAATAATATAATAACAATATAAATAAAAATATAATTTTTAAATAATTAATAATATAATGAAAATAAAATAATAAATAATAAAAAGTATAAAAAAATATGTAAAATAATAAAAAATAAATATAAATTAAAATAAAAAAATAGAAATGTAAAAGGAAAATAATATAATAACAATATAAATAAAAAAATTTTAATTTTTAAATAATTAATAATATATTAAAAATAAAATAATAAAAAAATAAATTTAATAATAAATAAAATAATAAAAATAATAATAATAAAATTAAATAATAAAATAAAAAATAAAAGGAGCAAATTAATGGAAAATACAATAGTTGCAATTTCAACTGCAGCTGGAAATGGTGGAATAGGAATTATAAGATTATCTGGAAATAAAAGTTTTGAAATAATAAATAAAATATTTATACCAAAAAATAAAAATAATAAAATAAAAGGTTATTCATTAAAATATGGAAATATAATTAATCCAGAAAATAATGAAATAATTGATGAAGTTTTAGTATCTTATTTTGTAGGTCCAAATAGTTATACTAGGGAAGATATGTGCGAAATAAATACGCATGGAGGAATGATAGTCGAAAGAAAGATATTATATTTATGTTTAAATAATGGAGCAGAATTAGCTGAACCAGGAGAGTTTACTAAAAGAGCATTTTTAAATGGTAGGATTGATTTAGCACAAGCAGAATCAATAATAAATTTAATTAATTCAAAATCAGATAAAGAAGCAAAGGAATCAATAAAAGAGCTAGAAGGGGATTTATCTAAAAAAATAAATGAAATAGAACAAAAAATTATAGATGTTATGGTTAATATTGAAGTTATTGTTGATTATCCAGAATATGATGTTGAAGAAATTACAAATAAAGATGCTTTAAATAAAATGAATGAAGTAAGTAAAATGTTGGATAATCTTGAAAAAAGCTTTGACAAAGGAAAATTAATTAGAGATGGAATAAAAACAGTAATATTAGGTAAGCCAAATGCAGGGAAATCTTCATTATTAAATGCAATTTTAAATGAAGATAGAGCTATTGTTAGCGATATAAAGGGAACTACGAGAGATTCAATTGAAGAATTTATTAATATTGATGGACTTTCTTTAAAAATTATTGATACAGCAGGAATTAGAGATACAAATAATGAAATTGAAAAGATAGGAGTAGAGAAAAGTAAAAAGCTTGCAAATGAATCTGATTTAATTATTGCAATATTTGATTTATCAAGGAATTTTGAAGATGAAGATAAAGAAATAATGGATATTATAAAAAATAAAAATGCAATAATTGTACTAAATAAAGTAGACATAAAACAAAATAATAAATTATTAGAAAATGAATTAAACAAATTATGTAAACCAACAATTAAAATATCAGCTATGGATAAAAGTGGACTAGATAAATTATACGATAAAATAATAGAAGTATTTAGTTTAAATGAATTATATAATGATAATGAAATTTTAATAACAAATGAAAGACATAAAAATCAGATAAAAAAAGCAAAAGAAAATATAAATCAAGCAATTATTTCAATAAAAGATAATATGCCTATAGATATATCATCAATACATATAAAGCAAGCATTAGAGGACTTAGGAGAGATTACTGGAAAGAATGTATCTGAAGATATAATAAATGAAATATTCAGCAAATTTTGTTTAGGAAAATAGTAAAACCGAACACAAAAAATATACAAATTATAAGAATTGAAACAAAAAAAAATAATTTTTTTTTATTAAGTGTTTTTGTTTCATAAAGAACAAAAAAATAATAAATATAAAATTAAATAATATAATAAATAAGAAAGGGTACAAAAAAATGAGTTATAATGCAGGAGATTATGATGTAGCAGTTATAGGAGCTGGACATGCTGGATGTGAAGCAGGACTCGCTTGTGCAAGAATGAATATGAAAACTTTGGTATTTTCAATCAGCTTAGAAGCTGTTGCAAATATGCCTTGCAATCCACATATAGGAGGTAGTTCAAAAGGACACATTGTAAGAGAAATAGATTGTCTTGGTGGAGAAATGGGCAAAAATATAGATAAAACATTTACTCAATTAAAAATGCTAAATACATCAAAAGGACCAGCAGTTTATTCATTAAGAGCTCAAGCAGATAGAAAACAATACCAAGCAGAAATGAAACATACATTAGAAAAACAAGAAAATTTATTTTTAAAACAAGCAGAAATTGTAAATATAACAGTTGAGAATAATAAAGTAAAAAGCATAGAAACAAATATTGGAGCAGTATATAATGTTAAGGCTGTAATTTTAGCAACTGGTACATATTTAGGTGGAATGATACATATTGGAGATGTAGCATATTCAAGTGGTCCTGATGGTGTTTCAGCTGCAAATAAATTGACTGAAATATTAAAGAATTTGGGAATAAAAGTAAATAGATTTAAAACAGGTACTCCGGCGAGAGTAAATAAAAGAAGTTTAGATTTTGATAAAATGCAAATTCAAAATGGAGATGAAGAAATAACGCCTTTTTCATTAGAAAATGCCTTTTCAAAGTGTGAAGATCAACTTCCATGTTATTTAACATATACAAATGAAAAGACTCATCAAATTATCAGAGATAATTTAGATAAATCACCACTTTATTCTGGTAAAATTCATGGAACTGGTCCAAGATATTGTCCGTCTATTGAGGATAAAGTAGTAAGATTTGCAGATAAAGAAAGGCATCAATTATTTATTGAACCAATAGGAAGAAATACTGATGAAATGTATGTTCAAGGAATGAGCTCATCTTTACCAGAAGAAGTACAAATTGCAATGTATAGAACAATACCAGGAATGGAACATGTGGAATTTACTAGACCAGCTTATGCTATTGAATATGATTGTATAGATCCACAAGAATTAAAATTATCACTTGAACATAAAACAATTGATGGATTATTTTTTGCTGGACAGATTAATGGAACTTCTGGATATGAAGAGGCAGCATCACAAGGTTTGATGGCAGGAATAAATGCGTCATTAAAAATTAAAAATAAGGAACCTATTATATTAGATAGAAGTCAAGCATATATTGGAGTTCTTATTGATGATATAGTAACAAAAGGAACGAATGAGCCATATAGAATGATGACATCTCGTGCAGAATACAGATTACTTTTAAGGCAAGACAATGCGGATTTAAGATTAACTGACATTGGACATGAAATTGGACTTATATCTGATGAAAGATATGAGAAATTCGTAGAAAAAAGAAAAAATATTTTTAAAGAAATAAATAGATTAAAAAATAAAATAGTAAAGCCAGATGAAAAAATAAATGATTTTCTTGAAAAAAATAACTCAAGCACAATTACTACAGGTGTAAAAATGTCTGATTTACTAAAAAGAACAGAATTAGATTATTTTAAATTAGCTGAAATTGATGAAGATAGACCAAAAATAGAAAAAGATGTAGCTGAGGAAGTTAATATTGAAGTTAAATATGAAGGATATATAAAGCTAGAACAGGAACAAGTGGAAAAATTTAAGAAATTAGAAGATAAAAAGATAAGCGATAATATTAATTTTGATGATATAAAAGGTTTAAGATTAGAGGCAAGACAAAAATTAAATAAAATTAAACCATTATCTATAGGACAAGCATCAAGAATTTCAGGTGTTTCGCCAGCAGATATATCAGTTTTATTAATATATTTAGAAACACTAAAAAAATAAAGTGATTTAATAATTAAGAAAGTTAATATATAAAGATAGAAAGGTATAGATAAAAATATGGAACTAAATGATATTCCAAATATAAATAGTGAAGAAGAAAAATTATTAGATATATATATGAAATTACTTTTAGAATGGAATGAAAAAATGAATTTAACCGCTATAACACAAAAAGATGATATTATAGTTAAGCATTTTATTGATTCTTTAAGTATTTTAAAATATATAGAAAATAATCAAAATATTATAGATGTTGGTACAGGGGCGGGTTTCCCTGGTATTCCAGTAAAGATAATGAATGATACATTAAAAATTACTTTAGTAGATTCTTTAAATAAAAGAGTAAATTTTTTAAATGAAGTTATAAAAGTATTAAATCTAAAGCAAACAAACACTGTACATGCGAGAGCTGAAGATTTAGGAAGAATGGAAGAATATAGAGAAAAATTTGATATAGCTACATCAAGAGCAGTAGCAAACTTATCTACATTATTAGAATATTTAATGCCTTTTATAAAAGTTGGAGGAAAATGTATATGTATGAAGGGGGCGAATATTGAAGAAGAATTAAAAAATGCTGAAAATGCAATTAAAGAGCTTGGAGGAAAAGTAGAAAAAGTAAATAATTTTATATTGCCTAATTCAGATATAGAAAGAAATATTATTATAATAAAAAAAGTAAAAAAATTAAATAATAAATATCCTAGAAACGCAGGAATACCAGCTAAAAATCCTATAAAATAAAGTTGATTAAAATATAAATAAATAGACAATTTGTTGTTGACAGGTTGTCTTTTTTTTTGTATTATATAAAATAGACTGGAGGATGAAAAATTGGGAAAAATTATATCAGTTGCAAATCAAAAAGGAGGAGTAGGAAAGACTACAACTGCAATAAATATGGCAGCTTTACTTGCAAAAAAGGGTAAGAAGGTTTTATTAATTGATGCTGACCCACAAGGAAATGCTACTAGTGGAATTGGAGTTAATAAAGATTGTAAATTTTCAACTTATGATGTACTTATAAATGATGTTGAAGTAATAAATACTATACAGACCGGAAAAGTAAATAATTTGGATATTTGCCCTACGAACATTAGTTTGTCTGGAGCAGAAGTTGAACTAGTAGGAGCAGTAGGTAGAGAATATAGATTAAAAGATAAATTAGACAATGCTAAAGATAGTTATGATTTTATTTTTATAGACTGTCCACCCTCACTTGGACTAATTACATTAAATGCACTTACTGCGTCAGATAGTGTTTTAATACCAGTACAATGTGAATATTTTGCACTTGAAGGAGTAGGAGAGCTTTTAAAAACAATTGATTTGGTTAGAAGATATTATAATAGAAATTTAAGCATAGAAGGGGCTGTACTTACAATGTATGATCCTAGAACTAAATTATCAAATCAAGTAGTGCAAGAAGTTAATAAATATTTTGAGAATAAAGTTTTTGAAACAATAATACCTAGAAATGTTAGATTAAGTGAGGCACCAAGTTATGGGCTTCCAATAGCACTTTATGATCCAAAATCTAAAGGTGCAAGAAGTTATGAAAAATTAGTAAAAGAATTTCTAAAGAAAAATAAAAATAATTAAAATTTTATATAAAAAATAAAATAGAAAGGAAAAAAAATGGCTAAGAATTCGGGATTAGGAAGAGGATTAGATGCATTATTTTCAGAGAGTAAAGTTTTAAAAGAAATAACTGAAAGTAATAATGAAGGAGAAAAAATAAAAAATATTAAAATTGTAGATATAGAGCCTAATACAGAGCAAGCTAGGAAAAGTTTTAGTGATGAGTCAATAGAAGAATTAGCAAATTCAATAAAGAATTATGGTATATTACAACCAATAATAGTAGAAAATAAAGGTAACTTTTATCAAATAATAGCAGGAGAAAGAAGATGGAGAGCTGCTAAGAAAGCAGGATTAAAGGAAATTCCTTGTTTAGTTAGGAATGAAGATGAACAAAAGATAAAGGAAATATCGTTAATAGAAAATATTCAAAGAGAAAATTTAAATCCAATTGAAAAAGCTTTAGGATATAAGCAATTAATTGATAACTATAATTTAAAGCAACAAGATTTAGCTGATAAACTAGGAATTAGCAGAACGAATGTAACAAATACTTTAAGAATATTAAACCTTGATAGTCGAGTAATACAATTAGCTTTGGAAGGAAAGTTAACAGAAGGGCATTGCAGATCTTTAATGGCAATTACAGATTCAGAAACGCAATATCAGACAGCATTAAAAATAATAGAAAATGGTGGAACAGTTAGAGACATTGAAAGAACAGTAAAAAATAAGAAAAAATTACCTAAAAAAGATAAAAAGTACGAAGCAGTATACAGAGATATCGAAGATTCATTTAGAGATTTCTTTGGTGCAAAAGTAAAATTAAATGCAGGTGCTAGAAGTGGAAGAATAATTATCCAATATTCCTCAAATGATGAGTTAGAAAGAATTTTAGAAAAAATAAAAACAGAACAATAATAGAAGATTTTTTCTAAGACATGTTTCAATTTAATTAAATAGAAAGGAATTTATTATAATTTGGAAAATTTTAATTATTTATTTTTTGTAATATCTGTTTTTTCAATTATAATAGCAATTATAAGTCTTTATTATACAATTAAAACTAAAAAAAGATATGAAAGAATTGCTTTAAAATTAGGAAATGGTCAAAATATTGCTGATATCTTAAGCAAATATATATCTCAAGTAAATGAATTAAGCAAAAAAGATGATATGATAGTAGAGTATTGTAATAAGCTGAGTGAAGAAGAAAAGAAGAGCATAAAAAAAATTGGTATAGTTAAATATAATTTATATAATACAACCAAAAATGATTTAAGTTTTTCATTAGCATTATTAAATAATAAAAATGATGGAATTGTAATTAATAGTTTATATGGTATAGATAATTCAAATGTATATTGTAAAATAATTAATGATGGTAAATCAAAAAATAAATTATCTTCAGAAGAAATCGAAGCAATAAAAATTGCAATGGAAAAATAGGCATAGCCTATTTTTTTTTACAAAAAATAAAATAATAAAACAATAAAAAATAAAATAATAAAAATTAAAAAAAAAATTATAAAAAATAAAAAATAAATAATAAATAATAAATAATAAATAATAAATAAAACCCTAAATAAAAATTAAAAAAAACAATTATTAAATTGGAAATTATAAAATTAAAAATAAATATAATGATAAAAAAATAAAAATTTAATAAAAAAATTTAAAAAAAATATATATTTCTGATAAAAAATAAATAAAAAAATAAAATAAAATAATAAAATAAAATAATAAAAATAAAATTAAATCATAAAATAAAATTTTTATAAAAAAATAATTATTGAATTAGAAATTATAAAATTAAAAATAAATATAATGATATAAAAAAATAAAAATTTGATAAAAAAAATAAAAATTTGATAAAAAAAATTGAAAAAAATATATATTTCTGATAAAAAAAATAAAAAATAAAAAAATTTTTTTATAACAACTCAAGAGTATTATTCCCAAAAAATCAAAAAAAATTAAAATAGTCTTTTAGACAAAACTACTTAACCAATAAAAAACTACTTTGATTATAAAAAATGATAAAGCTTTTTTGAATAAAAATTCATCTTTTTTAGGGAAACCAACACTTTTTCGAATATATTAACTAAATTTATAAGTAAAAAAGTAGTTAACATAATTCTTAAAATATAATGAAATGATGTAACAACAAATTGTTTTTTTTCTAGAATGTAAAATGAAAAATAGAATAAAAATCATAGATATAATCTATAAAAACCTTAAAAATTCAAAAGAATAAATAAAAATAAGTAGAGTAGATCATATCCAATATGACAAATACCAAATTATGAATAAAATGAAAATAAGTATATAGAAATGTTGCATAATTAAAAAATATGTACCTGAAAGTGCTAGGAATATTTAAAAAATGTAAAAAAATATTTAAAAATTGAAAGTAAAATTTTATAAAAGAAATTTTATTTAGATTTTTAAGACTTTTATCAAAAAGACAAATAATTCTACAAAATCACGAAAAAAGATTATACCTAAAAATGGAAGAAAAATGTTCTTCAAAACAATTAAGATACATATAAATTAGTGATTTTTTTATTACATAGAAATAAATAAATAATTAATTAAAAAAATTTAGATAATATAAAAAAGAATACAAATAAAATTATATAATTTTGTTTTATTTTTATAAAAATATTTTTAATAAAAAGAAAGTTTTTTATAAAAAGTAAAATTAAAAAAAATAAAAAATAAATAATAAAAAATAAATAATAAAAAATAAAAATAAATAATAAAAAATAAAAAATAAATAATAAATAATATAATAAATAATAAATAATAAATTAATATAATTAATTATTATTTATAAAAATGAATCCACATTATTATTAATAATATGAATTCATTTTTATTTTATATTTTTTTAATTATTCATTTACAACTTTTTCGGCAAATTTATTATTTACTATTTTTTCATAAGGTGCTTGAGAAGATAATTCTCCTGCTTCAGTCATAACTTCTTGTAATTTATTAAATGCTTCTTCTTTTAATATTGGATTTTCGTTCCAAGCATCTATATCTTTATAGCTTTGTACAGAAGTTGTTAAAGATTCTATTGTAGTATCTGGAAAGAAAGATACTATTGATTCAGCCACCTCTTTAGCAGTATGTTCTTGAACCCATTTTTGGCCTTTATAAGTTGCTCTTGTAAATCCTTCAACAACATCACTGTTTTTTTCTATATAACTTTTTTTAGCACAATATGCTGTATATGGAATTTCGCCAGATGCCTCTCCAACAGATGCTACTACATAGCCTTTACCAGCTTCTTCTGTCATTGAAGCGGTTGGCTCAAATAAAGTAACATATTCAGCAGTTCCAGCAGCAAATGCACCAGCCATCAAATCAAATTTAATACTATCATCTAATACTAAATCTGTTTGTGGGTTAAGTCCATTCTGTTTTAAAATCCATTCAAAAGTCATATAAGGAACTCCACCTTTTCTTCCTGGAATAACGGTTTTTCCTTTTAAATCAGTCCATGAAAAATTATCAGTAGGTTCTTTAGCAACTAAGAAAGATCCATCTTTTTTAGTTAATTGAGCAAAGACTTCAACATAATCGTCCCTGCCTTCATTATAAACATATATTGAAGCTTCAGGTCCACATAAACCAATATCTGCTTGATTAGCAAGAATTGCTGTCATAACATTATCTGCTCCACCACCATTTGTAAGATCTAATTTTAGTCCTTCATCTTCGAAAAATCCCTCTGACATTGCTGCATAAAGAGGAGCATAAAAAATAGAATGTGTAACTTCATTTAATCTAATAGTTTTTAATTCTTGTGTAATGTTTTTTTCTTCTGAAGTTTCCACATTTTTATGCGAATTTTGTGAATTAACAATTACACTTATTATTATTGCAATAATAATAACTAAAACTATTGCAATGGCTAATATATTTTTTTTCATTTTTAAATCGTATGATTTAAAATCATACACTCCTTATTTAAAATTTAGGTTTTAATGAGGAAATACCTATAAACCCATATAAAATAATTTACTCATAAGTTATTTTACAAATATTTTTCGTAATATTTCTATTACTTCGTACATAAGAGCTGCAACAATTCCGAGAATAATTACACTTGTCATTACTAAGTCTAATTTAAATACTTGACCTCCATATACAATTAAATATCCAAGACCACCTTTAGAAACTAAAAATTCACCAGAAATAACTCCTACTAAAGATAATCCTATATTTACTTTTAAAGTATTAAATAATGTTGAGATATTTGCAGGTATTACAATTTTAGTAAGAATTTGCAATTTATTAGCATTAAAGGTTTCAGCCATTTTTATTTTTTCTTTGTCAGTATTTATTAACCCATTTAATATGTCTAGTATTGTAACTATTAATGATATTGCAAGTGCCATTACAATAATTGCAGGCATTCCTGCTCCAACCCATATTATAATTACAGGTCCTAAAGCAATTTTAGGTAAACTATTTAGAACTACTAAAAATGGTTCTGATACTTTTGATATAAAAGGCGACCACCAAAGAATAATTGCAATAACAACTCCTAAAATTGTGCCTAATGAAAATCCAGTTAAAGTTTCTATCAATGTAATTCTTAGGTGATTTAATAAGTCATTATTGCTTAAATTAAGAAAAGTATTTAATATTCTTGATGGCTGACTAGTTATAAAGCTATCTAATATGCCATATCGTGCAAGAAGTTCCCATGCTACAATAAAAATAATTAATATTGAAATCTGAGTTACAAAAATAGAGATTTTTCTTATTTTTACTTTTTTTAAATATTTTTTTCTATTTTCAGAAATTGATGGTGTTTCTTGAGTTGTTTCATTAATTAGTTTATGTTCTAATTTATTACTTTTGATTTTTTTGTTTTTCTGCTGCTTTTCCATATTTCTCTAACTCCTTCCAGATGATGTTAAAATATTCACTAAATTTAGGATTTTCTCTACAAATTAAAGGACTTCTATTTTGAATTTCAAAATCAATAGTATAAATATTTTTAACAGTAGATGGTCTTTGACTAAGGACAACAATCCTATCAGACATACTAATAGCTTCTGAAATATCATGGGTAACCATCAAAGCAGTTATATTTTCTTCCTTTAATATTTTATAAATATCTTCTGTAACCATTAATCTAGTTTGAGCATCTAAAGCGGAAAAAGCTTCATCAAGAAGCAAAATTTTAGGCCTTATAGCTAATGTTCTAATAAGTGCAACTCTTTGTCTCATTCCTCCAGATAATTGCATTGGATATTTGTCTTTAAATTCATAAAGACCATATTTTTTTAATAATTCTAATGCATATTTTTTATTTTCATCTGTATTTGCTTTTTGTATTTCTAATCCTAATAATACATTTTTATAAATTGTTCTCCATTCTAATAAATTATCTTTTTGTAACATATATCCAATTTTTCCATTAACAATTACTTCACCGGATGTTTTATCTTCTAAACCAGCGATAATTGATAAAAGTGTAGATTTACCGCATCCACTTGGTCCAATTATACTAATGTATTCGCCTTTTTTTACATTAAATTTTATGTTTTTTAGAGCTTCAATTTCACCGTTTTTTGATTGGTATGTTTTACAAATGTTTTTTACATCTAATACTACATCTGGAAAATTGGATTTATTATTTTCAAGTGCTTTCGAGATGTTTTTATTTTTTTCTGCATCTTTATTTTTAGTACTCGATTTTTTTTGTAGTTGAGTATTTGCTTCCATTTTACCTCCAATGTAAAATTATCTTAATTTATATTATGTTTTAGAAATAACTTTTGATATTATTTTTTTATAATGAATCGATTTCATAATTTTTATCAAACTAAATAAAAGAGGAGAAATGTTTTTTGAATATATTTATCTTGACAATACTTATAATTAAGTAGTATAATAGAAAGGTAGTTAAATTTATAAACGGGCCATTAGCTCAGTTGGTAGAGCAGCAGACTCTTAATCTGACGGTCGGAGGTTCGACTCCTCTATGGCTCACCAAAGCAATCTTATACGAGCCTAGTATAAGTTAATCCACCACATTATTAATCGTATAAAATTGATAATATGGTGGATTTATTATATTAAAAAAGTTGATAATAATTATGAATAATAAATATAGGAGAAGATATGGAAAATAATGTAAGAGTTGGAATAGGTGTAATGATTTTTAATGAAAATAAAATATTATTAGGACACAGAGCCAAAAAACAAAAAGATACTGGTGGAATTTTCGAAGTTGATTGTTGGACTTTGCCAGGAGGGAAACAAGAATATAATGAGACATTTTGGGATGGCGCTAAACGAGAAGTAAAAGAAGAAACAAATTTAGATATTGAGGATTTAGAATTATTTGGTGCAACAGATGATATTCAACCAGATAGACATTATATAACAATGCAAGTAATTGCAAAAAAATATAATGGAGAGCCAAAAGTTATGGAACCTACAAAAATAGATGAATGGAAATGGTTTGATTTAGATAATCTACCTAAAAATTTATATTCGCCTTCTAAAAAATTTATAGAATCATATAAAAATAAAGCTATAAACAGCTTAAATAAAAGTTTATAATCATTTTATTTTTTAAATATATTGGGTTAAATTTAAAAAGTTTCGGTTCACCATTAAATATATTTTAGATAATAGCTAAAAAACGGGTTTATTAATTTTATTAATATAACCTGTTTTTTATTGCTCTTTTTACTTGACTAAAAGCATAAACGATGGTAAACTATAAGTATAGTAATAATTACTATTAAAATTTAATAAGGAGGGGATTGCATATGTATAAAAAAATAGTAAAAAAATCTATAACAATTAGTTTAGTGCTTTTAATATTACTTACACAATTAATTGTAATAGCTCCATCAATTGTATTAGCAAGTCAAGAGAATGCCACACCTGAAATTGAATACAAAGCTCATGTAGAATATTATGGTTGGTTAGGCTATGAAGATGCAGAAAATAATACAAACATAAGTTGCGATAAAAACTTTTCTGGAACAACTGGAGAATCAAAAAGAATGGAAGCTTTAGAAGTTAACTTTGATGCTCCAAAAGGTGCAGTACTAAAATATAGAGCACATGTTCAAGATATAGGCTGGATGGATTGGGTAACAGCAGATAGTATCGAGGGAAGTAATTATATCGGAACAACAGGACAATCAAAAAGAGCAGAAGCTATACAAATAGTAGTAGAAGGACTAGAAGGATATAAAGTAGAATATAGAGCTCATGTTCAAGATAAAGGTTGGATGGATTGGGTAACAGCAAATGATAATATGAGTGAGGCAGAAACATTAAAAGACGGAACATTTTCAGGTACACAAGGTGAGTCAAAGAGAATGGAAGCATTACAAATAGTAGTTGTTCCAACAACTACAACTAATACTCCACAAGTTGCACAACCAGAAAGTACTATTCCACAAAATGATAATAGCAAAGAGTTAGAAGAACAAAAAGTACAAGAGGAAGCTAGTAGAGAATTAGAAGAACAGAAAAAACAAGAAGAAGCTAGAAGAGAATTAGAAGAACAAAAAAGAAGACAAGAAGAAGCTCAAAAACAATTAGAGGAAGAAGCAAGAAAAGAAGAAGAAGAAAGACAAAAATTAGAAGCAGAAGCTAAGGCAAAAGCTGAAGAAAGTAAAAAACAAGCTGAAAGTGTACAACAAGAAAATCAACATATTCACACTTATACAGATTGGAAAACTATAACAGAGTCTACATGTAGACAAAAAGGATTACAATCTAGAGAATGTACAGTATGTAAAGAAGTAGAACTTAAAGAAACACCAATAGAATTAAACAAACACTCTTTTGAAAGAGCAGAATGGCTTGATGTAAAAGGAACTTGTACAAGAAGAAGCCAAGAATTTATAATATGTACAATATGTGGAACAGAAAATTTCAAACTAGGAGATAGAGCACCAGGACATATATGGGATACAGAGAAAAAAGTAGATGTTAATCCAACATGTACAAATTATGGAGAAGAGTCAATTCATTGTTTAAGAGAAGGTTGTACAGAAAGAAAAGAAATAACTAAAATAGAAAAAATATCACATGATTTTGAAGAAGTAGAAGAAAAAGGAACATGTATAACTCCAGGAAGAATATTAAACAAATGTAAAAATTGCAATTACTCAGTAGTGCTTAGAACAACAGGTTATGGAGCTCACGTTTATGAAACTTTAAATGACAGGGTGAACCCAACTTGTACTTCATCAGGACATACAGAAAGTAAGCAATGTAAAGTTTGTAAAAGAGTTGTAAATGGTGAAACTATAAAAGCTTTAGGACATGAATTAGTAGTTACAACTAAGGTAGTAGATAATGTAGGAGTAACAGTAACAACTAAATGTAATAGATGTAATATAGAATCTATAGAAACTCATAGCATCACATACTTTAAATCAGGACATAAATGGAATCATGATTATTCAAAATGTGAAGGTAATGAATGTGATTATTCTAGTGTATGGTGGTGGGCTTGGAATAACAAACATAGAGAAAACGTAATATGGTTTGTAGGATTTACTTGTGATACTTCTAGAGCAGAAGGATTTGATAACCATCAAGGTCAAAAGGTTGCAACAGTTCTTGAAGGTAGAAGAGGAAATGAAGATTTAAGTAAAATGACTATAACAATGAAGGCACCAAAAGCAAAAGAAGGATTTAGATTTGAAGGCTGGTATGAAGTAGAATCAACAGTAGATACTAAGGGAAAGAAAGTTGAAAACACAAGCTCAGATAATTATCAAACATACGTAAATGGAGATACAATAACAGTAAGTTTCAAAGACATGGATAAAGGTTATGAAGCTAGATATGTAGCTAAATAAGAAATAAAAAATAAGAGGAATTCTAATTTAGGAGTTCCTCTTTTTTTAGTATACAAAAGAAAAGTATAAAAAAGCTAAAAAGGCTTGAAATATAAATTTAATTAGGATATAATAACAAAGTATGTTTTTTAATACAAAAAAAATAAAAGGAGAGATGAAATGAAAAAGAAACGGAAACATTATCATGTAGGAAAAATTACAATTGCAGTGGTAACTCTAACACTAAGCTTGGCCATTACTGTTTTTGCAGAAGAAAATCAAGATGATTCAAGTGTAATAAGTGAATCGCAATTTGATGATTCAGATGCAACAGAAATTAACAACCAAGGGAGTCCTTTGGATTCAATTTCGAGTTATTCGTTAGCAACTGAATCCACATTAGATATGGATTCCGGAAATGAAACAGAATCTCTATTGCCAACGGAACCAGTAGCAGAAACAGGTTCTCAATTACCAATTGATCCTGAAACTGAAACAGAAGCTATATCAGAATTAGGACAGGGAGTAGAAGAATCTGAGGTAGAGCTAGCAACAGAATCAGAACCTCCGTATGTACAGTATACGATGGAAGATGTAAGAATATTAGCTCGAACTGCTTATTTTGAAATGGAGGAAGCAATAAATAGAGAAGATGCAGAATACGTTTTCAAGATGACAATGTCTGTTGTTTTGAATCGAGTAACGGCTCCGGACTTTCCAAATTCCGTTTATGGAGTTGTTTTTTCAAGTGGTTATGCAAAAAGGACAAGACGTTTAGTAAATTCTGAAAGAGTTATTCCAGACATATTATATGTCTGGGCTGAAGATATTCTGAAGAATGGTCCAAATGTGCCAGTAAACGTCATATATCAAGCAGGGTTTAAACAAGGTCATGGTATATATGATGTTGTATTAAAGGATTATTTTTGCATAAGGTAAAATCATTATTAATCTCTAGCATAATAGAGAGTTCTCTTTGTGCTAAAATCAGGAGGATAATATCCTCCTGATTTTTATGGTGCGACGTGCATGTCATTTAGTTAATCGGTGAAAGTCCGTAGTGGAGATATGTATCATCAACCACATAGTGAAA